>JAAETT010000501.1 GCA_024228115.1 bacterium | reverse complement strand
TCTCACGCGCCAAGTCCAAGCCTGGCAAGACGATCGCAACCGAACGACGAAGGGCGTCGACTGGCAATTCACGACCCAACAAGCCCGCGTGAAACTGCGACGACTCTACCCCCAGCTTTTGGTGTGACAAGGGACTAGCAGGCTGCGGAAGAACCCCTCCCGTCGCCTGGCACGCGTCTTTTCGGCCCACTCTTCGTTGCGAAAGCTTGCTGGGGCTCGCCCCAGCTGCGCTTCCGCGCCTCGATTGGACCGAAAATCCACGCGCCCGGCTCGGTCCGGAGTTCTTCCGCAACCTGCTAGCCGATTGCGAGATCGATCAGCCGCTCCACGAAAGCGGCTGCAACCCAGGAAGCCAGAGGCAGGCCGAACACCAGGGTGAAGCGGCCGAGCTGCGGGAGATCGATTGGCCACTCGGAGAGTTCGTCGATGAGTGCGCGGTAGGCGACGACGTCGGCCAGCTTGCCCGATTCGCCCTGGCTGTCCGAGGACTCGTCCCATGCTCGACGCAAGAGGGTGATGCGCGCGTCGCACGCTTCGAGCTCCAGGTGCTTGGCCTGTCGGATGCGCTCGCGGATGCCTCGCAACGGCATCACCAGCCCGAGGCCGCCGAGCACCGCGATCCCGGCGACGAGGCCCGCGAGGAGGACGGCCAGGCCCACCCCGGCCTCCCGATCCGGGACCAGCAGCAGGAGGAGCGAGATCATGCCGGCACTCACGAACGCGTTCCCCAGGCCCAGCCTGCAGAGGGGCAGCCATCGTCCCGACTCGAGCAGCGGGATCCGGGCCCGCTCTCCGGTCAGGGAAGCCAACTGCCGCGAGAGCCCGACGGCGACGAACATTCCGCTACCCGAGAGGAAGCCGATGAACGCGGCCATCACCCGATGGGAGAGCGTCAGGGTACCAAGGGCACGTAGGTCGAATTCCCGGGTTACGACGGCTTCGGGAAGGAACGCGATGGCGAGAAGGCCGAGCAATCCCAGGGCTCCAGCCTGCACGTATTCGTTACGGTCGACGCACTCGAGTTCGGCGACCCGCTTCTCCAACTCGTCCGTCCCCAGGTCGAGCGCTACCGCCAATTCTCTCAGGCTTCGTTGGGCCAGGCGCACGGTGTACAGGACGGCGGCCGGCAGGTAGGCGAGGATCAAGCAGAGCACCACACCCACTCGGAAATCCTGGCCCAACCACTCCGGAACATCACCGGAGAGCAGCCGGCCGAGAGTTCCGGTCATGGCGAGCAATCCGTGGAGCACGAAGAGCAGGAGAGCGGCCAGGCTCGAGCCCAACGCCAGCGGCTCGAGCGAGAACCGCTCTGCCAGGCGGACGCCAGCCGGCCGGATCGTCTTCTCAGGAGACGGCACTTCCTACTTTCCTGGCGCGCCCTGCAATTCCTTGGCCTCGTCATTCGAGGCCACGTCGCTATGGCATGCCGCCTTGCCGGATTCCGCACTCATGCTGGTGCGGGTCTTCGAGGCCAGTCGGTGCAGCTCCTCCGGGGAGAGCACGCCGCGTTTCTCCAGGATCTCCTTCTGTTCGGCGGAGAGCGCCTGGCTGATCTTCGGCTCGTTCCAGGCGTAGCTCTCTTCCTTGCCACTCACGAACTGGATGATCTCCTTGCTGATCCGCACGGAGCACCAATCGTGGCCGCACATCGCACAGAAGTCGGTATCCACATCGAGATCTTCATCGTGATACGCACGGGCCGTATCCGGATCGAAGGAAAGCTCGAAATGCTTTTGCCAATTCAGCGCGGCGCGGGCCTTGGTCAGTTCGTCGTCGCGATCCCGGGTTCCCGGAATGCCGAGGGCGATATCCGCAGCATGCGCAGCGATCTTGTAGGCGATGCAGCCCTGCTTCACGTCGTCGCGCTTGGGGAGTCCAAGATGCTCCTTCGGTGTCACATAACAAAGCATCGAGGCACCATGGTAGGCGGCGGCCGTAGCGCCGATCGAGCTCGTGATGTGGTCGTAACCCGGGAAGATATCGGTGACGAGAGGGCCCAGTACGTAGAAGGGTGCACCATGACAGAGCCTGCGCTGCAGCTTCATGTTGAATTCGATCTGATCGAAGGGCATATGGCCGGGCCCTTCGATCATCACCTGGCAGCCGTTCCGCCAGGCACGCTCGGTCAGCTCGCCCATGGCCTCCAGCTCGCCTAGCTGGGCCGCATCGCTGGCATCGGCGAGCCCGCCCGGGCGCAAGCCGTCGCCGATCGAGAAGGTCACGTCATAGCGTCTCAGCACGCCGCAGATCTCGTCCCAGAGCGTATTCATGGGGTTCTGCTTGCCGTGGTGGATCATCCACTTCGCCAGCAACGAGCCGCCCCGGGAAACGATGCCGATCAATCGCTTCTGCACCCAAGGGAGGTGCTCCTGCAGCACGCCCGCGTGGATGGTGAAGTAATCGACGCCCTGCTTTGCCTGGTGCTCGAGTTGCTCGAGGATGGTGGCGTCGTCCAGATCTTCGATCCGGCGACCAAGAATCATCGAGTAGATGGGGACCGTACCGATCGGCACCGTGGAATTCTGGATGATGGCCACGCGGGTCTTGTCGAGGTCACCGCCCGTCGAGAGATCCATCACCGTGTCGGCTTGCCAGCGCTCGGCCCAATGCAGCTTCTCGACTTCTTCGCTGGTGTCGCTCGAGATGGGTGAGGCGCCCATGTTCGCGTTGACCTTCGTCTGGCTGGCACGTCCGATCGCCATCGGGTCGAGCTTGTGCTGGAGGTGGATTCGGTTGGCCGGGATGACCATGCGGCCGGCCGCCACTTCGTCGCGTACCGATTCCGGTGTGAGGTGAGGTTCGCGTTCGGCGACCCGCCGCATTTCAGGGGTGACGTTGCCGAGCCGAGCGTGCTCCAGTTGCGTGATGGGTTCGAAACCTTCCGGCGCAACCGCAAAGCCCGTATCCGGATTCCGCACCCAGCCCGACGGCATGAAATCCCAGGCCGTCTTGTCCGAGGGCTCGGGCATGCCGGGAGTATCCGGCGAGCTGAAGGCGCGGACACCGCCGATTTCCGGCGGGTTGGCGAAGCTACCCGGGGTGGTGCCCTGGGCACTCGTAGACGGGTTCTGCCCCAACGGGCGCTGCGGGAAACCGATCATGACGACGCTCCTCTTCCTTGTCTTCCGTTCTTTCTCGGAAGGTTCCTTGGGAAGGTGGCCGGAGAACCGATGCGGTACCCGAGCCTTCCCTACGCTCGCGCGAACGAGATCAGGTTCCAAGGGTTTCTTCTCAGGCCCGCCTTGCAGGCCACCCCCAGGCTCCTCCTCGAACGTAGCAGCTTCCGTCGTCCGGTCGTCGAATCCGTGCCCCAGGGGTTCGCTAGCTTCCGCCCCATGCGTCTGATCGCTCTCGTCCTGGGGCTCTCTCTGGCTCTCGGCTGCCATCGAAACGTCGAGCCCTATGACCCGGGCGAGCAGATCGAGGAACCCGACCTCTCGCGGATCTTCCCCGAAGGTGCCGAGCGCGCGGAGGAGGGTGCTCCTGTGATGCCCCCGACAGCCTCTGCCGCGGCCCCAACCCCGAATGCCGAGCCGCTGCGAGGAATGATCCGTCTGGAAGACGAGTTCGAGAACCGGGTTCCGCCGGGTGCCGTGCTCTTCTTGATCGCTCGAACGGGCCCCGGAGGCCCGCCCACCGCGGTGAAGCGCATTCCCGACCCGAGCTTTCCCCTCGAGTTCGCGCTGGGCCCAGACGATCGCATGATCGAGACGATGCCTTTTGCGGGCCCGTTCAGGCTCACCGTACGGATCGACGCGGATGGCAATGCCATGACCCGCAACCCCGGTGATCTCCAGGGCGAAGCGGAGGGAAGCTTCGCCCCCGGCGCCGAGGGAATCGAATTGCTGATCGACGAGATCCTCTAGCGACGTCTACCGGAACGACGAGGCACTCGACGCGTTCCAGGCCTCTCGAAGAAAGCCTTGGGCCGTACCGTCGATGAGGGCTCCCGGCGATAGGACGGGGTAGAGGGCCGAGAGCGGCCGGATTTCCCAGGGGCTCACCCGTTGGTAGATATCCGCCGGGGACAGCTCGGAAGGATGGGATAGGCCCGCGGCTCCGACGACTTCGGCCAGGGCCTCGAGCGTGGTGGCGTGGAAGCGTTCGACGCGCTTGGCCTTGTCGTCGACATGAAGGGCGTGGGCTAGCCGCCGATCCTGGGTGGCGACACCGACGGGGCAGCGGTTGGTATGGCAACGCTGTGCCTGGATGCAACCGAGCGCCAACATGAACCCGCGGGCAGAGTTCACGGCATCTGCACCGAGCGCAGCTGCGTGGGCCAGGGCGATCGAGGTGACGCGCTTGCCCGAGGCGAATACGCGGATCTTTTCTCGCACGCCGATGCCGACCAGCGCGTTGTTCACCAACACGATGGCCTCGAGGAGTGGCATGCCCATGCGATCCGAGAACTCGATGGGTGCAGCGCCCGTGCCGCCTTCTCCGCCATCGACGGTGATGAAGTCTGGCACCAGGCCGGTTTCGTGGATGGCGCGACAGATGCTCACGAACTCGATTGGCCGCCCGATGGCGAGCTTGAAGCCCACGGGTTTGCCGCCGGCCAGGATGCGCAGCTCGCTGAGGAACTCGAGCAGACCCGTCGGTCCGTCGAACGTAGGATGCCTCGGAGGGGAGATGCAATCCGTCCCCAACTCGACCCCGCGTGCTTCCGCGATCTCCGGTGTGACCTTCTCGCCCGGCAGGATGCCGCCGTGGCCCGGCTTTGCCCCCTGGGAGAGCTTCAACTCGATCATGCGCACGCGTTCGTGGGAGGCTTCCTGGCGAAAACGGTCCGGGTCGAAGCCACCGTCAGCATTGCGGCAACCGAAGTAGCCCGTACCCACCTGCCAGATCAGATCACCACCCGGTTTCTGGTGGTGGCGGCTGATGCCGCCCTCACCGGTGTTGTGAGCGAAGCCGCCGCGTCTTGCCCCCTCGTTCAGCGCCTGAATTGCAGATGCTGAGAGAGAACCGAAGCTCATCGCGGAGATGTTGAAGAACGAGGACGAGTAGGGTTGGGAGCAATCCGGGCCACCCACATCGATCCGTAGCTTGCGAGCTGGATCCGCCAGCGATGGCTTCGTTTCGAGGGAATGGGTCAGCCAGTGGTGGCCCGGCAAGTAGACATCGAGCTCGGTACCGAAGGGCTTCTTGTCCAACAATCCCTTGGAACGCTGGTAGACGAGCGAGCGTTGGTCCCGATTGAAGGGCCGGCCCTCCGTGTTGTGTTCGACGACGTATTGACGAAGTTCGGGCCCAACGTCTTCGAGCAGGAACCGAAGATGGCCTAGCACGGGAAAATTCCGCAGGATGCTGTGCTTGTGCTGG
This sequence comes from bacterium, assembly GCA_024228115.1. Classification (NCBI taxonomy): domain Bacteria; species bacterium. The sequence continues at coordinate 8,937 of JAAETT010000501.1, read as the reverse complement.
ACGAGATCGTGAAGGCCGAGCAGGACGAGTACTGCCACGGGAGCTGTTGCGACGCGAGCCGCGAAGACGTCCAGGCCCCAACCGATGGCGACACAGCCGATCAACAAGGCGGTAAGAATGGGCATCACCAGGCCGCGGATCTGATGGATCATGCTCGTCGTCCTCTCCTGGCAGGCTACGGAAAAACCCCTCCCGTCGCCGGGTACGCGTCTTTTCGGCCCACTCTTCGTTGCGAAAGCTTGCTGGGGCCTGCCCCAGCTGCGCTTCCGCGCCTCGATTGGGCCGAAAATCCACGCACCCGGCTCGGTCCGGAGTTCTTCCGCAACCTGCTAGTCGAGGGCTTCGATCGATTCCCTCGGTCCGGCACAGACGAGGCGGTCACCCGGCTGCAGGACATCATCCGGCCCCGGCACCCGTACCCCGCCCTCCGGCGACCGGATCAGCAATACCTGCACGCCCGCCTGGCTACGCAGGTCGATCTGCTTGAGCGAGTGTCCGTGGTAGCGGCCCGGAGCGAGGATCTCCTTCATGGAATAGCCGCCGCCGAGATCGACCTGATGCACGCGATCCACGACCCCCACGGTCGTCGCCACACCACCGGCAAGATCGCGGCGCATCAGTTCCTGGTTGTAGGCCGCCATGACGTCGCGGCGTGCCACGCTGCCCAGAAGCCGGCTCGAATCGTCACGATCGACGACGCCGATTTCCTCTACCTGCTCGCTCGTCAAGATCTGCATGACGCGATCCAGATCGTCTTCGAGGGTCACGGTCGGACGATCCGTTTCGAGGAGATCGCCTGCGACCACGAGAGCGCGCAGGTGATCTTGCTCGAGGAGTACACGGCGCAGCTCGGAGAAGTAGACCGCACCCAGCAGCTGATCATTCTCGACGACGAAGATCTCCGTGCGGTTCGACTCCACGATCTCCGTGAGGATCTCTTGGAGCCCGGCCGAGGCGCCCAGGATGCAGGGCTCGCGGTCCACGATATCCCTGACGTAGAGGCTCTTCAGAAGGTTCGGATCGTCCTCTTGGTGGAGATTGATCCCGCGTCTGATCAGCTTCATCGTGTAGATCGAATCCCGGGAGAGGAACATCGCGACGAGACTCGAAAGCACGCAGGCGGCCATGACGGGCGGGATGATGTCGATCGTCTGGGTCAGCTCGAAGATGATGATGATCGCGGAGAGCGGTGCATGGGTCGTCGCAGCGACCATGGCTCCCATGGTGATGAGGGCGTAGGCGCCGGATTCGGAGGCCTGGAGTGGATACCACTGAGGGAGCAGCTTGCCGAAGAGCCCGCCGGTCATGGCTCCGAGGAAGAGCGAAGGAGCGAAGATGCCTCCAGAGCCGCCGGAACCGATCGTGATCGACGTGGCGAGGATCTTGATGCCCAGGAGAACACCTAGCATCGTAATCGTGAGGTTTCCCGCGAGTGCATCTCCGATCGTGCTGTAGCCGACTCCGAGGACATGAGGGAAGAAGATGCCCATGGCGCCGATCATCAGGCCTCCGATGGCGGCGCGTGTCCACTCCGGAGTCGGAGAGCGCTCGAAGAGGTCGTCGGTGAAGTAGAGGACCTTGACGAATGCCGTTCCGATGAAGCCCGCCAGCACGCCCACGACCATGCTGGGCATCAGCTCGAGGGGCCCCTGAAGCTCGAACTCTGGAACCACGAATGCGGGGTGGTTGCCGAGCATGTAGCGGGAGGTGACGGTTGCGACCACGGCGCTGATGACGATCGGGCTGAACTGTGTGACGGCGAAGTCGCCGACGATCACTTCGACTGCGAAGAGGGCTCCGGCGATCGGTGCGTTGAACGTGGCTGCGATCCCAGCCGCGGCTCCGCAACCGACGATCGTTCTGAGCTGACGCGCGGGAACCTGCAGGAGTTGGCCGATCGCCGAGCCGATCGCCGAACCGATCTGGACGATGGGACCCTCACGCCCGACGGAACCTCCGGAGCCGATCGAGATCGCCGATGCGAGCGTCTTGACTGCGACGATGCGCGGGCGGATCACGCCACCGCGCAGTGCCACGGCTTGCATCACCTCGGGGACGCCGTGGCCCTTCGCTTCCCGGGCGAAGAAATACACGAGGGGCCCGACGATCAAGCCACCAATGGCCGGGATCAAGAGCAGGACGTGAGGCGCCAGGGTCTGGGCGATGGCCCGCGGATCGCCGGCGTCGGCCAGGAGCCCTTCTTCGAGGACGGCGGCGACTCCGTCGAAGCCGCCGAAGAAGAGGCCCTGGAAGAGCCGGATCAACAACCGGAAGACGACCGCGCCGAACGCCCCCGCAATGCCGCAGGCGATGGCGACCATCACCATGAAGAGCTGGCCGCCGCGGCGTCCACCTCTCTTGTCGATGTTGATTGTTGCGGCAGCCATGCGGCGCGATCGTACTGCAATGGGCTACCGCTGCTAACTTGCGGCGATGTCTTCGCAGAAGCCCCCGGCGGGGCTCCGACCCTGGCCCGAGCTCGGCAGAGAACACCTCGCCGATTGCAGGGTCTTCCAGGTGGGGCGCAGCTGGGTACGCGTGCCCGGCGGCGGCTCCCATCCCTTCTACCGGATCGATGCGGACTCCTGGGTGAATGTCGTGCCGGTTACGGCGTCCGGTGAGATCGTCATGATTCGCCAGTTCCGCCACGGCTCCCGGAGCTTCACGCTCGAGATTCCGGGCGGCGTGGTGGACCCTGGCGAAGGGCCCGAGCAGGCGGCTGGCCGCGAGCTCGAGGAGGAAACCGGGTATCGCGCCGGCTCCTTACGCCTGCTCGGCGACTTGAATCCGAACCCCGCGCTCTTCGGCAATCGGGTCTTCACGTATGCAGCCGAGGGCTGCCAACGCGTCGGCGAAATCGAGAACCCCGGAATGGAGGAGACGGTGGTCGAACTCGTACCCCGAGCCGAACTCCCGGAGCGCGTCCGCCGAGGCGAGATCGATCACGCCCTGGTGGTCGCCGCACTGCACTTCTGGAGCCTCGACCCGGCGGCCTCCTGACCCTGTGACGCCGCTTCGCTTCTCGTGGCGGATTGCGGGGTGGGGGGCGGCCATCGCGGAATGGCTCGGCTGGGGCCTGGGAGGCCGCGTTCGGCCTGGACGCGGGTTCGCTTACGCGGCTTTCGCCGCGAGCGAACGTGCGCACGCTTACCTGAGGAGATGCCTGCGCTTTGTTTCCGCGATGACCGCCCCCACCCCGCAATCCGCCGTGATGGCGAACGGGGGCTCTCGTGATCGGCCGCGCTGGCGATCGGAACCACTTCGCCCGGCCTGTGCCCAGCCCCGGCGACTCGAGCCCCTCGCAAGAGAAGCGAAGCGGCCCCACGCTGGGTGATTCACCCCAGTGTGGGTGGCGTCAGCCAGCCTTCAGGAACCCGGTCGGCCTTCCGATCGATTCACCAGCGGGCGCCTATACTGATAGACGCAGCAGGGGGTGTATGTGGCCGGGCTGCCGCTGTTCTCGATCCTGAACGAGGATGGAAGCTGTGAGGAAGCCTATCGCGGGCTCCTCACGGATGAGGAGGTCCGCCAGGCGCTCGACGCGATGATCCTCAACCGGATCCTTGATCGGCGGCTGTTGATGCTGCAGCGCCAGGGCCGGCTCGCCTTCTGGATGACGAGCCGCGGCGAAGAAGCGACGATCCTCGGCTCGGCCGCCTCGTTGCTTCCCGACGATCCGATCTTCCTCTCCTACCGCGAACTCGGCTGCCTGCTCTGGCGAAGAATCCCGCTTCCGCTGATTTTCAATCAGCTGATCGGCAACAGCCGCGATCTCTGCCTCGGCCGCCAGATGCCCGTCCACTACTGCTACAAGGAATGGGCGATCCCTTCGGTTTCGTCGCCGGTGGGAACACAGCTGCCCCACGCCTGTGGTTTCGGGTATGCCGCGAAGATGCGTGGCACCGGTCAGGTCGCCCTGGCGTTCTGCGGTGAGGGCACCGCCTCCGAGGGTGATTTCCATACGGCGCTCAACTTCGCAGGCGTCTTCGCGACCCCGACGATCTTCGTGATCCGGAACAACGGATACGCGATCTCCACACCGGAATCCTCACAGACGGCGGCCGAGAGTCTGGCGATTCGTGCCGAGGGCTACGGGATGCCGGGCTTCCAGGTGGACGGAAACGATCTTCTCGCTGTCGCAAAAGTGTTAGGCGAAGCCGTCGCCCGAGCGCGATCGGGGGGTGGGCCGACGCTGGTCGAGGCAATGACCTACCGCATGGGGCCCCACTCCACCGCCGACGATCCCAGTGCCTACCGTTCGGATGACGAAGCGGCTGAGTGGAATCGTCTCGATCCCTACGAACGGCTCAAATCCCATGGCATCTGGCGAGGCGTCTGGAGTGAGGAGGAAGAGGCTACGACCCGGGCCACCTGGGACGAGCGCGTCGTTTCCACGCTTGCGGAGTGCGAACGGCACCCGCCGCCCCGCATCGAAAGCCTCTTCGAGGGTGTGCTCGAGACCGTTTCTCCCCAACTCGAGGCGCAGCGCGACGCCTACCTTGCGGCTCACCGACGTCGTCAGCAGGACGAGTTCGAGGTGCCCTAGGAATGGCGGAAACTGGCAGCCTCAACATGATCCAGGCCCTCGGCAATGCACTGGACCACTATCTGGAGCGCGACGAGACGGCTGTCGTGCTTGGCGAAGATGTCGGCGGGTTCGGCGGCGTTTTCCGGGTGACTGCCGGGTTGCAGGAGAAATACGGTTCGGATCGGGTATTCGATACGCCGCTGGCCGAAGCTGGCATCGTCGGCATGGCCATCGGCATGGGCCTGGGAGGGCTTCGGCCGATCGTCGAGATCCAGTTTGCCGATTTCATCTTTCCGGCATTCGACCAGATCGTCAATGAACTGGCCAAGTACCGCTACCGGAGCGGGGGCCAGTATGCACCGCGGGTCATGATTCGCACGCCCTACGGCGGCGGAATTCGCGGTGGGCATTATCACTCCCAGAGCCCGGAGGCCTATTTCGCACACACGCCCGGGCTGCGCGTGGTGGTGCCGTCAGGCCCCTACGAGGCGAAGGGTCTGCTGCTCGGTGCGCTCGAGTGTGCGGATCCGGTGATCTTTCTGGAGCCGAAGCGCATCTATCGGGCGGCCAAAGGAGAGATCCCTCTCGACTACTACACGCTTCCTCTCGAGCGTGCGCAGCTCGTTCGGAAGGGCGAGGACATCACCTTGGTTGCGTGGGGCGCCATGCTTCATACCTGCCAGGAAGCGGTCGCCCTTGCCGAGGGTGAGGGCTACGACGTCGAGCTGATCGATCTGCAGAGCATCGTGCCCTACGACCTTCATACACTCGTGCGTTCCGTGACGAAGACCGGGCGCATGGTCGTCGTGCACGAGGCGCCGATGACCTGCGGCTTCGGTGCAGAACTCGTGGCGGCGGTACAGGCCGAGGCGTTCGATCATCTGCGTGCGCCGCTTCTGCGTATCACCGGCTTCGACACTCCATTCCCCTACTCCCTCGAGGATCACTATCTCCCGAGCGCCGAGCGCATCCTGCGCGGCCTCGTCGAAACGATCGAGTACTAGCGATGTACAGCTTCAGACTTCCGGATATCGGCGAAGGTGTGGTCGAGGCCGAGGTGGTCGCGTGGAGGGTTGCGGTTGGCGACGTGGTCGAGCTCGACCAGATCCTCGTCGAGTTGATGACGGACAAGGCCAATGTGGAGATTCCGTCTCCAGCTGCAGGGAAGGTGACCAGTCTGCCGTATGCGGAAGGCGACATCGTGCCCGTGGGCGAGGTCCTGATCGAGATCGACGACGGCGGGGTCGCATCGGCTTCGGAACGGAAACCCGCGTCGACTCCTGCCGCAGCTCCGAAGTCGGAACCGGAGCGGGACGCGGCGCCGATTTCGGAACGAGGGGCGGCGCCGGTTCCGGTCGCTCCCGAATCTTCCGCTGCAGCGCGGGGGCCGAGTGCTCCCCCTTCCATGCCGTCGCGACCGGTTGGCAACCAACGTGCGACTGCCGGCCACGCAGCGGGAGGCGCTCGTGCGGTTCCCGCTGTCCGGGCCCTCGCTGAGCGGTTGGGGATCGACCTGGCGAGTATCTCCGGGAGTGGGCCGGGTGGCAGGACTATGCGGCGCGATGTCGAAGCCGCTGCATCCCGTCCCGCAAAGACGAATGAACCCACGAAGGGAAGTGAAGCGATAGGTTCAACGGGGAAGAAACGAGCCGCTCCAGCGAACGAGCGCGTTGATCCCAGCGATTGGCAACGCCAGCCCCTGCGAGGAATCCGCCGCGCAATCGCGCGACATATGCAGGAGGCAAGGCGTCGCGCCGCCCACTTCACGTACGTGGAAGAGCTCGACATCACGGACTTGATGGCGCAGCGTGCGCAGCTTTCTCCCGATCTCTCACCGCTGGCCTTCATCGCCGGCGCGGTGCTGCGGGCCCTGCCGTCCTACCCGGAGCTCAACGCCAGCATTGATGATGATCGCGACGAAATCATCCTCAAGAGTCGAATCCATCTTGGGATTGCGGCGGCCGCCAACGGCGGACTCGTTGTTCCGGTGATCTCGAATGCCCAGCTTCTGGATACGCGGAGCCTCTCGGAACAAATCACGGGCCTGGCCGAACGGGCCCGCGATGGAACGCTCGTGCCCGCCCAGTTGCGCGGCGGAACATTCACCATTTCGTCTCTGGGCAAGCTCGGCGGAATCGTTTCGACGCCCATCGTCAATCACCCAGAGGTCGCGATCCTGGGAGTGAACGCGATTCGCCGCTTGCCGCGGTACATCGGCGATACGCTGCAGCCGAGAGACATGATGAACCTCTCGATCAGCGTCGACCATCGCATCACCGACGGTCAGGAAGCTGCGCTCTTCGTGCGCGATCTGGCCAGGATCCTGGAGAAGGCCGACTTCCCGGATGTCTTCGGTCACGGAGCGGGGACGGAGGAGAAGACATGAGCGAAGCCGCGTTTCACGAGCTGAAGCTAGGCGAGAGGATTCGCCGCTTACGAGAGGATCGCTCACTCGAAGTCGCGAGTGTCGCGGAGAAGACCGGAATCGCCGAGGAGCAGCTGATCGCCTTCGAGGCGGATACCGCGACCCCGGCGGTCGGCGATCTGGCGCGCCTCGCGAGTTGCCTGGAGGTCAGCGTTGGCCATTTCTTCCAGACCACTCTGCCCGAAAAACGGATCGAAGTGGTGAGAGCAGATCAACGCTGGAGCGTGCAGGCCGGAGGAGACACCGCCGCGGGGCTCGGCTACCGGTACCAGGCACTCTCCCACGGCCTGACCGAGAAGCTCATGGCGCCTTTTCTCGTGGAAGTGCCCCCGGGCCAGGAGCGTCCGCTCGAGCCAAGCAGTCATGAGGGTGAGGAGTTCATGTTCGTGCTTGCGGGCCAGCTGGAAGTCGAGGTCGGTGGCGACATCCATCAGCTCGGTCCGGGCGACGCAATCTACTACGACTCGCGGCTTCCGCATACGCTGCGTTCACTCGAAGGCAGTACGGTCAAGTTGTTGGCCTGCATCGCCCAGGCGCGTCGGGCCGGCACGGAGAATCCGATCGGGAGGGCCTATCGATGAGCAAGGACCGCGAGCGGGAACGACGGATTGGCGGTCGTCAGCTGCGGCCCGAATCGTTGATGATGAGCTATGGCTACGATCCGACGCTCTCCGAGGGCGCGCTCAAGAGCCCCATCTTCCAGACGTCGACCTTCGTTTTTGAGAACGCCGAGGCGGGCAAGGCTTTCTTCGAGGTGGCTTACGGCTTGCGCGAGCCCGATTCGGACGAAGAGCCGGGGCTCATCTACAGTCGGCTCAACAATCCTGATCTCGAGATCCTCGAGGAACGCCTGGCACTCTGGGACGAAGCGGAGCAGGGCGCGGTTTTCGTGAGCGGCATGGCGGCCATCGCGACGAGCCTTCTGGCCTACGCTCGTCCCGGCGATGTCATCGTGCATAGCGGCCCGCTCTACGGGGGTACGGATCACCTCCTTCGCAAGGTGCTACCCGGGTTCGGCATTCGCGCGATCGGTTTTCCGGCGGGTGTGCCTGTGGAAGAGCTGGCATCGGAGCTGCGCGAGAAGATCGCCGGCGAGAGGGTTGCCGCAGTCATCATCGAGACCCCGGCCAACCCGACCAACGCATTGGTCGATATCCAGGGCATCGGTGCGCTGGTCAAGGCTGATTCGCCGGATGCCATCGTGATGGTCGACAACACCTTCCTGGGTCCGCTCTGGCAACATCCGCTTCAGCACGGCGCGGATCTCGTCCTGTATTCCGCCACCAAGTTCATCGGCGGCCACAGCGACGTGATCGCGGGCGCCGCTCTCGGCTCTCGCAACGTGCTCGGACCGATTCGCAGCCTTCGGACGTTCCTTGGCACTCTGGCGGGCCCTTGGAGCGGTTGGCTCCTGCTGCGTAGCCTCGAGACGCTCTCCCTGCGCATGCAGGCCCAGGCCCGCGGTGCCCAGGATGTTGCAGCCTTCCTGATCGAGCACCCGAAGGTACGCGCGATCCACTACCTGGGTACGACTCAAGCCGACGACCCGATGGCCGCGGTCTACTACAGCCAATGCCGCTCAGCGGGCTCGGTGATCTCTTTCGACATTCACGGCGGCGAAAAGGAAGCCTTCCGTTTCTTGAATGCACTCCAGCTCGTGAAGCTGGCTGTGAGCCTCGGCGGAACCGAATCCCTCGCCGAACACCCGGCCAGCATGACCCACGCAGATGTAGCGCCGGAGCAACAACGCAGTCTTGGAATCGGTGCGGGAATGGTCCGTCTCTCCGTTGGCATCGAGAACCCGGGCGACCTGATCGCCGACCTCGAGCAAGCATTGGACCACGTCTAACACCTATCAGGCCCCCGGTTGTCAACAGGCAGTGACGTCCCCTGACGCCTGCCCTCTTGGAGCAGCGTTGTTTCTTGGGCGCGTCGTTCCTCCCTCGTCTCCGACTTTCGTTTCTCTCTTCGGGTTCCAGGCTCT
>JAAETT010000500.1 GCA_024228115.1 bacterium | reverse complement strand
TTTTGTATATGAAATAGAAGGAACTACAAGTGAAATATTTTACAAATATCTTGAAGCCTTTTCTGTATATAAACCAGATGAAATAAAAATAATTGTCATTGACAATGCTGGTTTTCATTCAATGAAAAATTATACACTACCTTCTAACATTATTTTGGTTAGAATTCCTCCTTATTCTCCAGAACTTAATCCTAGCGAAAAAATATGGCAGTACATTAAACAATATTAGAGATGTTGCGAAATAACTTATTTCGAGATAAATATGATTAGACCTCTAATTTTTATGCTGTTTTTAAATGAAAGTTCCAAATCCCAGCTGCATTTAGTATTAATTCATCAGCCAATTTATCTGATTTATTTCTAGAAACATCAGTAATACACCTCATTCTTTTCATTCCTCCAATAGCTTGTTCATTGCATACCCTTAAACCACTTATCAAATAATTATCTTGTTTTTGTTCATTAGTTAATGGTTTATTCTTAGATTTTTTTGCAGGAATAAATACGGAGGATTCTGTTTCTTTTTCTAACCCTAAAAAACCTGTGTCTACCCAAGTAGAAACTTCTTTTGGAATGTTTTTAGGAAGTTCACTTTTTCGAAGTACTCTCATATCATGTTGATTACCACACTTTGTTTTTGTTACAATTAATATCTCCTTTTTCTGGGTGGTTACAACTATATTTTTCTTTGTATGTCGCTTTTTCTTTCCAGAATAGTGCTTAGATTGCCGTTTTTCTTTCGCTGGACGCTGAACAGGACGTTCCGTTCCATCAATAAAAATATCTTTAATCCCAGGAAAACATCGTGTAAATTCCTCGACACTATTGATTTTTCGCTTAGGTAAAACTAATTCTATATCAAGGGAAGCTTGAAGAATAGGAAGTAACTCTTTTACCCACCTACATGCTTGACTTTTATCGGATTCAAATAAAAAACCTGCTAAATCATAAGTGGGATAACACTTCATATAGAATAAAATATAAAACAATTTTTCTTTAGCGCTAACTAGTGTATGACGCCGACCTGCTCCCTTTTTACGCTTTGTGACTTTTGAGGTCTTCTTTTTTGTTTTTTCTAAAACAAGGGTAAAAGTACTTAGTAAAGCATTAAATTTTAACAAATCTAACCCTGTTAATGAACGCATTACGCGTTGTGTTGTAAGTGCTCGCTCTAGTTGTACCATTTAAACAAGTTAGAAATTTAACTCAAACGAAATTTCCAAAAACAACTTTGTGTTTAAACAGGTAATTGTTTATTTCGCAACAACTCTATTATAGAAATACAGTGTTCAAAACTTTAGAAAATATTAAAAAGTGGTTACATGATTTTGTATGTAATAATCTAAATTCAAATATCATAAAGTCAATTACTAATCATCATATATTTGTAAATCAATTTAAAGCGCAATTT
>JAAETT010000499.1 GCA_024228115.1 bacterium | reverse complement strand
TCTCACGCGCCAAGTCCAAGCCTGGCAAGACGATCGCAACCGAACGACGAAGGGCGTCGACTGGCAATTCACGACCCAACAAGCCCGCGTGAAACTGCGACGACTCTACCCCCAGCTTTTGGTGTGACAAGGGACTAGCGGATCGTAGAACATGCAAGATGTTAAGTATCACTGCTGAGGAGTCGATAGGGGGATCAGCAACAAGCTCCAGAAACGGCCGTCAGAGCTGGGAATTCGAGGGACAGATCATGAGCGACTTGGTCAAGTACGAACGCAGCGGAGAGATCATCCTAGGCGGCAGGCGCTTGCCGCGGATCGTTGCGGCAAGCGGTGCTGGGGCTGCCGAGGCGTTCATCGACTACTTCACATCGAAGATCCCGTGAGAACGCCACCCTCGCGGGCCGCTTGATCGAGGAGACCTGCACCAAGTACCAGGTCGAGCCCGAGATCCTGACCCTGCACTCCGACCGCGGCTCACCGATGACGGCCAAGTGCACGGCCCAGCTCCTGGCCGATCTCGGGGTCACGCAATCACTCAGCCGCCCGCGTGTCTCGGACGACAACCCGTTCTCCGAAGCACAGTTCAAGACGCTCAAGTACCACCCCGGATTCCCGGGGCGTTTCCAAGGCCAGGACGCCGCGACCGCCTACTGCCGGTCGTTCATCCCGTGGTACAACGAGCAGCACCGCCATGGAGGCATCGCCATGCTCACGCCCGCCGACGTCCACTTCGGACGAGCGACCGCGATGCTGGCGGGGCGTCAGGCCGTCCTCGAAGCCGCCTACGCGGCCCACCCCGAGCGCTTCCCGCGTGGCCGGCCCCAGGCGCCGGCCTTGCCCGAAGTGGTCTACATCAACCCGCCCGAGACGCCGTACAGGAAGGGGGTGCTCACCAAATTCGATCGAGGGGTATCTCAAAGTCGTTGACAGGTTCCGCCCTTCGCGAAGGACAGTGGAAAGAAGAGCGGCTACCGGAGGATCCGTGCGGGACGCGCCGCTCCGCGCACGGCTCTCTACTTGGCCGCGATGAACGGGGCACGGTTCAACCCCGTGCTCAAGGCCATGTATGAACGGATGATCGCCGCCGGCAAGCCACCCAAAGTGGCGCTCATTGCCCTCGCCAGGAAGATGCTCACGATCCTCAACGCGATGGTCAGGGACGGAACCGACTGGCACCAAGCTACAACCTAGACCCCGAATCGATCACGGTTGCTTGGTAGGCGAGGTCGAAGGTCCCAGAGACGACTCGGTACGGCATTGGCGCCCCGAAGAGCCTTGCGAATCGAGATCATAGCGCGTCCGTCAGAACAGACAGTGGAGCCCCTCGACGTAGCCCGGGCGGCGCATGCCGACGAGCACATGCTCGACGCCGAGCTTCATCACAGCCTCGCAGGCGATTACCTCGAGAGGGCGGCCGTCACCGCCGCGGATGGCGCCGCTAGCGGCCAGATGGGCCCGGAGCGTGCGGGCCTTCTCCCGCATGGCCACGAGCGCATGGCGCCTCGCGCAGGAACGGAGGTCCATAATGGCGCCCTGAGCATCGGGTTGTATCCCGTCCGGATACAGCCCGATGATGCTCGGGAAGATGAGGCCCTGGAACAGCGCTTCGACGACGTCGACGTGGTCGAGGGCACCCCAGCGGAGCCGCAGGCCGTCGAGGTTCGCCAGTGCGTCCGGACCGGCTTCGGTCGGGCGCGAGGCGAGACGCCTCTCGACCAAGCCCTTGACCCGGTCGAAGACGCGATCGACCGACTCGTCCACGCATTCAGTGTCGAGCCCGTCGCCGCCATCCGCTAAGCGCAGCGGCCGGCCGCCGACCTTGGCGTTCAGCGGGCGGTTGGCCAGCGTGACGAGTCCGTGGGCTTTCGCCAGACTCACCACGCTCGGGCCGCCAGCCGGACAATCGGCGGCGGCCGTCTCGACGAGGTTGCACGGAAACTCGATGAGCCTGAAACGGTTGGCGCTGCGGACGTGAGCCGCCGTCTCGATCAGCTTGGGGAGGCTGATGGCGCCTGGCCGCGAACGGAGGGGGGTCAGCGCGTTTGAGCTGACACCATAGGAGCCTATGACACCCTCGTCGCAGAGTTCTTCGAGCAGGGCGAACGCCGCGCCGATCCGTCGGTAGAGCTCGTTCTCGGACCCGGCAGCGCCACTGGTCCGAAGGAAGTACTCCGGGTTGTGCAAGAGGAAGCCATCCACCTGTGAACGACGCAGCCGGCGCAGCGAGCGCCCGATCTGACGGTGCAGGAAGACCGGGTGGATGCAGTGCCGGGTGCCGTCGTCCAAGATCACAACCTCGGGGCCCGGGTCCCCGTCCAACGTCGGTCGGAGAAACGCCACATCCGGCTCGCTCACATAGCCGGCCTTCGTGACGACGAAGGCATCGGTGGCGCCCAGCTCGTGCAGCACGTCGCCGATGAGCATCTCGGACTCGCCCTTGGCGTAGTTCGAAGCAGTGTCAATCAGGTTACAACCAAGCTCGAGCGCCCGGATCAAGGCCAGCCGGTGGGTAGGCGACCGCGAGGACACGCGGTAACTGCCGAATCCGATCCGGCTCAGGCGCGCGGGGTTAGGCACCATGCGCCTGACGCGGCGACCTGTCGCGCCCGATCTCCCGTGCCACAAGTCATTGGGGATTCCTGCGCCGATAGGCCCCATAGCTGAAGCTGTACGGCTGGTCCGTGAAATCATGATCGGTCAGCAGGTGACGCCGGCGGTCATAGATGTCCTCGAAGATCTGCCGGCAGCCTTCGTAGATCTCGGCACCTCGCTCGGTGTACAGCGCACGGTTGCCCAGCGCCGTCAAGTCGTAGTGGAAGCGTCGGAAGATTAAGGCGAACCTACCGATCAGCTCGTGCTGCTGCCGGCCGCTGAAGCTGTCGTTCCCGAGGCAGAGATCGAAGCATCGGTTCATGACCGCTTCCGTGTAGATGCCGTGCAGGGCGGTGTAGACCGTGCGCGTCTCGCAAGCTCCTGCGAAGGGCGATTCGAGCGGCATGTTCGTCGGCACGGCCAGCACCGACTCGACCTCGTGGGTCAGGGCGCTGAAGATCACATGACCACACTGATGAACGAGGTCCTCGATGAAGAAGACCTCGTCGGCTTCGGGGTCCAGGACGTTGAGGCAGACGGCACCGAACGAGGCGAGACTGACAAACGAATTCAGATCCTCGTTGCGAAAGAGGATAATGCGTTTCGTGACTGCGGACATCATATCCGAGTAGATCGGGTACGCGCCTCGGATCAAATCCACAGCGCGCTGAAGATGACCGAGGTGGGTTCTTGCTAGATCGGCGCCATCGTCGGACTCTCCGGCAGAAAGGTAACCGAACAAGGGATGGTGATGGAGGTCGATCTCGATCCCGGCACAGACGCTTCTCGCCGATGCCAGCAGAGAACAGCCGGCAGCCGTGCTCCCCATTTCTGCCCGGTAGGGCGGAGCCCCGGCCTCGCAGACTATGGTGATCCGGCTGTCGGGGGCGTCGGTGACTACATAACCGAGGTTTGGAAGACAGACCACGCCAGCCTGGTTGGTCTGGACCGATACTCGTTTCGGCCGATGGTGATCCGGCAGATAGCCGAATCCGATCTGAAGGAGGTCCTCGGCCGACCCGCGAACCTTGAAATGCGCGAACAGCAGGGGCTCGAGGTAAAGGCTTGGCCTGGCCGCGCCGAAGGTAGCGGCGAGGTCCGGCGGTGCGTGCCCGAGCAAGGAGCGGCCGAGCTCCGCGAAATGCGCCTGCCCTGCCGAATAGCCGGCCTCGGTGAGCGCAAGTAGATGATCCGTGCGCATGGTTCTGCGGTCGTTGGAGGCTACAGCCAACCACAAGCGTCGGCGCGCCCCGGCGTTCCCGGGCAACCCAGGGGGGCGACCGGCCTACGGGTCGGCCGCCCCCCTGGGTACCTCGCGTCTACCTTTTTCGTCAGCGGACGGCCGCGGGCAGGTCCTTGAAGGTGAGACCCGCGTCGAGCCGCTGGAACACCGGGACGAGTTCAGGGATCCAGATGCCTGTGGCCTCGAAGAACGCCGTGTGGCAGTCCATGAACGTACCGCCGTTCATCCGGTCCAGAACCGCCTCGATGGCAGGGATCCCTTTCGTCGCCTCGAATTCCTTCAAGCTCAATTTCTGAACACGCTTGGCTTCAGCCATGAGATCCTCCTAGGGCAAGTTTCGTTCCTCGGTTTCTCCGAGACGACTTTAGACAATACCAGCGGCCATGGCAAAGGGTATGATTTACTTCACAGCGCCGTCGAAAATGCGAGTTAGCCGTGAGTCCTTGCCGATCGCACCATTTCCCTGGTGCGACCCCAAGTCGCTCGAGCCAGTGTGAAGTACTTCACACTCCAACCCAACACACAGGATGGAGTTGACCCGTTTTCGTGGATACCTCACCACTTGGGGAAGAGGAGTTCACGATGGGCAAGACGAGAGCGCCGTATCCGACGGAGTTCCGAGCTCGGATGGTCGAGCTGGTTCGAGCCGGCCGTACGCCGGAAGAGCTGTCCCGCGAGTTCGAGCCGACGGCACAGTCGATCTCGAACTGGGTCGGCCAGGCCGAGCTGGACGATGGCGTCCGGCACGACGGCCTGAAGAGCGAGGAGAAGGAGGAGCTGCGGCGGCTCCGGCGTGAGGTGAAGGTTCTCCGGGAGGAGAAGGAGATCCTTCGAAAAGCCGCAGCCTGGTTCGCCGAGGAGACCGGCTCGACGCCCCGCGGGCGTTCGAGTTCGTGAGGGCGCACCAGGCCGAACACGCGGTGGCGACGATGTGCCGGGTGCTGGAGGTCTCCGCCAGCGGGTACTACGCATGGAGGCGCCGATCTCCGTCGAGGCGAGCGGTCGCCGATGGAGTTCTCCAAGCGCGGGTCGAGGCGATCCATTGCCGGTCGCGTGCGACCTACGGCGTACCACGGGTGCACGCGGAGCTGCGCGCAGAGGGAACCCGCGTCGGTCGCAAGAGGGTGGCTCGGCTGATGCGCCGAGCCGGCCTCGAGGGAGCCAGCCGACGCAAGCGAGCGTGGACGACGAAGCAAGACCGTGACGCCCGTCCGGCACCGGATCTGGTCGAACGAGACTTCTCGTCCGAGGGGCCGGACCGACTCTGGATCGCCGACATCACGTACATCCCGACCTGGGCGGGGTTCTTGTACCTCGCGGTGGTCGTCGATGCATGGAGCCGACGGGTCGTAGGCTGGGCAATGGCAACCAACCTCCGAACGGAGCTCGTGCTCGATGCGCTGAACATGGCGATCGGGCAGCGTCGTCCGAGGGACGTGATCCATCACTCGGACCAGGGCTGCCAGTACACGTCGATCGCGTTCGGCCTTCGCTGCAAGGAGGCCGGCGTTCGGCCGTCGATGGGCTCGGTGGCCGACTGCTACGACAACGCAATGTGCGAGAGCTTCTTCGCGACGCTCGAGTGCGAGCTGCTCGACCAGAGGCCCTTGCGCACGCAGGCCGAGGCGAGGATGGTGGTCTTCGACTTCATCGAAGGCTGGTACAACCCGCACCGCCGGCACTCGGCCCTTGGCTACCGGTCGCCGATCACCTACGAAAGAGAAACCCCACAGAGGTCAGCGTTCCCAAGCGCTTGACCGTCCACGAAAGCGGGGCAACTCCACATCATCGAGGAGCCGCCCGACGACGAAGGACAACACAAAGCTGATGGAGATGGCCGAGAGGGCTCGGCATTCTCTCCTGGTCGAGCCGCCTCCGCAGCAACTACCCGCACCACTTGAATGGTACGGATTCCCCGTCTACCCGCTTTGGTGTACCGTGTCGTCCTCATACAAACACACCGTGAGCTTGTTCTTGCAGCAAGGAGGCGAAAAATGCCCACTAAGCTGTCCCCCCCGCTCGTTGCTGCGCCGGTGCATGTGCTTGGAGAAGCAGTGACCGTATCGGGCTACAGGAGCGGCGCCACGGTTGATGTGTTTCGTTATCGATCTGGCTCCGGTCCGTTAGAGCGAATCGGTAACGGACAAGCTCCGCTCGAGGGGGATGTCCCAGAACCGGTTGATTTTCTGAGAGTTTGAGAGCGGCGGCTCCTTCACCCTCCGTGTATTACGGAGGGGGTCACTACACCAAGAAGGAACCGCCACCATGACCAAGCATGCCAAGAAGTCCGATCATCTC
>JAAETT010000498.1 GCA_024228115.1 bacterium | reverse complement strand
TCTCACGCGCCAAGTCCAAGCCTGGCAAGACGATCGCAACCGAACGACGAAGGGCGTCGACTGGCAATTCACGACCCAACAAGCCCGCGTGAAACTGCGACGACTCTACCCCCAGCTTTTGGTGTGACAAGGGACTAGCGGCATATGGCTCGGAATTGCACGGGGCGAAATCGAAGCCGGCCAGGCGCTTCTCGATCAGCAGTACTCGATCGAAGGAGATGGCGCGATCCTGCTGAGTTTCGGAGAATGGTTTCCGGGCCGGGGCTGAGCTCGAGAGAGGGGCCGTTCCTCTCATCCCCCTTTCGGTTCGAACCAGATCGGGGACGTGTAGGCGCGTTCCTGGATCGTCTTGGGTACACGCGCATCCGAGCAGCCGTCCGGCCGCTCCGCTTCCGGGATCGCGAGGCAATGCCACGTAGACCATCGACAGCTGGGATTCTCGATGACACGTGCGTAGTAGACGGCAGCCATGGCAGGGTCGAAGTCCGGATCCTCCCAGACCGCGCAGAGCGAATCCGCACCTGTTCCTCTGGGCTCGCAAGTGGCCAGATCGACGCTAGCTCCGTTCGCCGCGTCTCCGGCCACATCCTGCACCGATTGGTGGAAGAGGCCGTCGGCACCCAGCCACGCTTTGACGATCTGGAGCCGCTGCAACGGAGCGCCTTCGGGATCGCGAAGTGCGTTCACGGCAAATCGCGGTGCGCCGGCTCCTGCGGGAACCGGTGGCAGGTCGGACCCCATCGCGACGCCGTCGCGATAGCCCGTTTCAACCAGATCCGTGCGCTCGCAAAGATCCTTCGGCAATTCCCAGCCGCCGAAGAAGCGCGGGGCAATCCGGGTGCCGCTGGTGGCAAAGGCCTCGCGGCGCTGAAGACCGGCGAAGATGGAGCCCCTCGAGTTTTCTTCTGCCCAGACTCCGGCGAGGCCTCCCGCGCTGCGGAACAACTGGGGCGACTTCTGCTCCCCGACCTCGAGCATCTTGGAAACGGACGCGCCGTAGCTGCCAATCCAATTCTTCTCTGCGACACCTCCCGGGTTCGCCAGGTGGGTATCCGTGCTGCCGATGAACCCGAACTTGTAGGGGTTCAGACCGATCCGTTCCTGCTCGCGGATTCCCTCGACGAGGGCATAGCGGGCATAGTCCAGCCGCGAAATACAGCCGCTGCCCTTCTGGGCTCCCCATCCCGCACCTTCCTCGCAATCCTCGGATTCGTATCCACCCATGTCGCGGATCTTCTCGAAGTCGCAGAGCTCATCCGGCTCGCCGACCACGCCGTAGAGCCCATTGCGACACTCCGAGTCGCCTTTCTGCTGCACGATCTCGACGATGGGCTCGAGCCCCGCGCGCAGCTTTGCCGCTTCCCGCTGCTCCTCTTCCGGCAGGTCTCGATACCAGACCGAGAAGAGCTGGCCGTTGGAGAGGTTGGGATTGTGGGGAATGGCGACGGCGTCGCAGCCGGAACCCGAATCGTTGCATTGCTGGCGAAGCTTCCGCCAGAACTCGGGTTCCTCGGGCGTGTCGATCCAGGAGATCGGCAGCTCGGGAACGATCTCGTTCTTGAAGATCACGTTTCGGTGGATCTTCGTGAACTTCGGCGAGCGGCTGTACTCGAAGCCATGAAAGGCCGTGAACGTGCAGGCTTCGCTGCGATCGTACCAGCGCTCGGCGGCGTCCTGGATCTCCAACCATGCACTCCGACTGGCGGCGCGGCAGATGCCGAGCCCTTCTCCGCATACCTCCTCGTTGCGGCCGAAGAGCGAGATGACTCCTGTCAGGTTCTTTCGGAAGCCCTCCAGGCCCAGGATGCGGGAGATGAGCGTGTCGGCTTGGCCTCGGAAGACGCGGCAAGAGTCAGTGTCGTAGACTTCGGAGCCGGGTGTCGTGCATAGCATCGACTCGGCCAGCCACTCCGCGTGGTCGGTCACCGCGGCAAAATCGAGGGGCCGGTCGATGCTGGCCTTGCGGGTCTGACTGCCATCCGGTGCCAGGGGCGGGAATCCGATGGCTTCGCCGCGGGCGAACCGATAGGCGTCGTCGGGTGTGGAGATCGTGTCCCTCACACGGGCGTCCATCGAGAGCCCCGTGTGCACGTGGAGATCGCCGAACAGCGGGCGGCGAAGTGGGATGTGTTGAGCGCAGGCAATGCGGCTCACGGGAGTGGCGGGCTGGGCGGCTGCGGACGGCGGATCCCAGGGCTGCTTGCCCGGGTCGAGATTGCAGGCGCCGAGGACGCCTGACACCAGGATCAGGAACCCGACGGCAGGAATGAGCCTTCTCACGGCTTCCTCCTTCGAAGACGTCAACGGACGGCCGTTTCCTTCCGCCAGCCGCGCGGGTTGGCCAGGAATTCCGAACGCCACACGGCGAGGCGCTCTCCGAGTTCTGCTGCGATCTCCGGCCGGGTCTTCGCCACGTTGTAGGCCTCGGCGGGATCCCGTTGCAACTCGTAGAGAAGCGGCCATGTGCCCAGTGTGGGAATCGGCTCGCCCCCGTCGGGCGGCGTGTAGTCGCGGCTGCTGAGCAGCCTGCCGCCCAGCGTGTCCTGCTTGTCGAGCGGCGCCGGCCAGACGTAGTGGCTGTTGCGCTCGACGAACTTCCAGCGTCCGAGGCGGACGGCTTCGAAGTCGTAGTCGTGAGAGAAGAAGATCGGGCGCTCGGGGAACGCCCCCTCGCTCTGGGACAGCACCGGCCAGAGATCCACTCCGTCGATCGTGCGATCGGAAGGAAGCCCCAGGCCCGCGAGCCCGAGGAAGGTCGGCAACAGGTCGATGTTCATCGCGGGTTCGTCGCTCACGGCACCCGCCTCGATGCGACCCGGCCACCAGGCGACGAAGGGAACCCGGAAGCCGCCCTCGTAGCTCTGTCCCTTGCGACCACGCAGTCCGCCGGATGCGCCCTCGAACCAGGGGCCGTTGTCGCTGGTCACGACGACGAGTGTGTCATCGGCAATGCCGGCCCGCCCCAGCGCCGCGATCACCTCGCCGACGCTCCAGTCGAACTCGGACACTGCATCGCCATAGGGGCCTCCCTCGGAGCCCCCGGCAAACTTCTCACTCGGGTAGAAGGGTTGGTGGGGATCCTTGTGGGCCATGTAGAGAAAGAACGGCTCCTCTCGGGGCTCCTCGATGAACGTCACCGCCGCCTCGGTGAAGATCGCCGTGTAGGCCTCCTGGTCGAGACCGATGTCGGCCACTTCCTCGACCTGATCGCGCCAGAACGCCACGGGCCAATCGTCGTTCGACATGTTGAAGCCGACGAAACGGTCGAAGCCATGGTTCGAGGGATGGTATTCGGGAAGCGCGGTAAAATCGCCCAGATGCCACTTTCCGATCGCCATGCTCTGGTAGCCCGCCAGCTGCAGCGCCTCTGGGATGGTGATTTCCGACGCGGGCAGACCAGCGACGGCATTCCCACCGCCCGCCATGTCGACGGAGGCGAGCTTGGCAAAGAACAGGCCCGCGCTGTGAGAGAGCCGACGCAACAAGCTGTCTCCCGCGGCCTGCAGCGCGGTCATGATGCCGCTGCGTAAGGGATAGCGACCCGTAAGCAAGCCGACCCGGGAGGGCGAACAGATCGGCGCACTCGCGTAGAACTGCGTGAAGCGCATGCCCTCGGCTGCAAGCCCGTCGATGTGCGGCGTCTGGATCGCCCGGCTGCCTTGCACACCGAGATCGCCATAGCCCAGGTCGTCCGCGAGGATCACCACCAGATTCGGACGCAGGGGGGTGGCGCCGCGAATCGGTGCCACGAAGCCCTCTACAGGTGCGGCGGCCTTGGCGGGATCCCGAAAGACACTGCGGTCGATGCCCCGGTCGACCGGGATCGTCGCCATGCGAACGATTCCGATGACGAGCAGGGCGAGAACCAGCGACGGGACGAGCCAGCGCCACACGGCGCTACTCCTTGCCGAAGGGAAGCAGTTCTTTCGCCTTCTGCTTCATGATCTTCCAGCGGATCGCCTTCATGCTCTTGTCGATCTCCGCCTGACTCTGGAACGGGATCTCGACCGTCGCCGCTTCCGGCTCGTCGCCGCCGGGCAGGATCAGGCCCTCCTGCGCCACGCTGAACAGGAACGGGTAGACCTTCTTCATCAGCGGTTCGAGAATCCACAGGCTGGAGGTACCGATGTCCACCTCTTCTCTCGGGTCCTGCTCCACGTTGAACACCCGCGGCGCCCAGAGCCGACGCCAGGAGCGGTCCCGCGGCGCAGGATCGTCTCCTGCCATGAAGATCTTGAAGCGACGCCACTTGGCGGCAAGCAGCGTGCGACCCGAGAAGAAGAGCACACTCTCCCTCGCGGACTTCTCCGTTTCGCCCAGCAGTAGCGGGCTCTGATCGATCCCGTCGAAGGCCCGGTCGTCGGGCACCTCGCCCCCGGCGAGCTTCGCTAGCGTCGGAAACAGATCGATCAATGCGACGATCTCGTTGCTGACACTGCCCGGCTCGATGTGTCCAGGCCATCGCGCCATCATCGGCGTGCGGACCGAGCCTTCGAAGGCGCTTCCCAGGTATCCGCGATACGCGCCCGAGTTGGAAACGACGGGGTAGTAGGCCGCGTCGGGCCCGTTGTCGCTCAGGTAGAGCACGATCGTGTTCTCGGCGATGCCGGCCGCTTCCACCGCATCGACGATCTGCCCGACGCGGTGGTCATGCTCGACCATCACATCCGAGAAAGCACCGTTTCCGGACTTGCCGTCGAAATCCGGATGGGGGAGGTAGGGATGGTGGACGAGCGACCAGGACACGAACAGGAAGAACGGTTCCTCCTCGCCGGCGTGCTCCTGGATGTAGCTGACCGACTTTTCGACGATCCGCTCATCAATGAGGGGCCGGTTCTCGACCGTGTACGGCTCGACCTTGCTCACGGCCTCACCCTTCCGGCCCTCGAGTAAGTGCGGAACCGTCGCGGCCTCGGCATCGAAGCCGACATGGTCGCGGTAGGTGGCCACATTGGTCGAGAACGGGAAGCCCCACCACTCGTCGAAGCCCTGGTCGGTGGGATAACGGCCGGGGGAATCACCGAGATGCCACTTGCCGAAGATCGCGGTGTCGTATCCCACGTCCGCGAGCATTTCGGCCACAGTGATCTCCCACGGCGGGAGCCCCCCTGGAAGCCCGGGAGTGCCCGCCCGCCAGGTTCCGGAGCGGACCGGCATGCGACCGGTCATCAGCGCCGAGCGCGAAGGCGTGCATTCGACCTCCACGTTGAAGTTGGTCAAACGCAGCCCTTCGGCAGCCAGCTGGTCGAGGCGAGGCGTCGGTGCGCCGCGCAGCACGCCTCCGCCATAGATGCCGATCTCTCCGAATCCGAGGTTGTCGCTCAGCATGAGCACGATATTCGGAGGTCGCTCGTCGGCGAGTGCAACACCGGCAATCGCAAGCCAGGCGACACCCCCCAGCAGCAGCATCAGCCCGGCTCGGCCTCGCCCATGGCGGAAACTCGGAATCAGAACTTCGCGCATCCCCTCCCCCTCCCCCTGTGCAAGGCCCTGGCGGGTCTCAGCCTGCCTGATCGACCTGTACCTCATACCCAGCGCAGAATTCCACAAGCCGTCTGCGAAGGTGGTGAACTCGTTGAACCCGCAGAATATGATGCACCACCTGGGAGCCTACCTCGCAGAGCGTCGGAGGGATTCGGAAATCCGCTGATAGCCCAGAAGAGATGCGAGCCAAAGACGGATTCGACCGGATGGCTCCGTGGAAGCCTTGGCCCGCATGGTAGGAGGCCAGGTGTCGGAGAGTCTCGCCGTCGTTCTGCTGGTCGACCTCCCGCGGCGTGGCAGGATGGGAAGGATCATTTTCGAATGCGGCGACGTTTATGGTGCCTCTCCTCTGGCCTCCCGCTAGCCCGGAAAATTCATGAAGAAGTCTCGTTCTTGAATTGAAGAAGGCCCCAGTTGCGGTAGAAACGTGTTGCGACACCCGTTTCCCCTCAACAAGGGCCCCTTCATGAAGCCGGATTCTACCGCACAGACTGTCACCT
>JAAETT010000497.1 GCA_024228115.1 bacterium | reverse complement strand
TCTCACGCGCCAAGTCCAAGCCTGGCAAGACGATCGCAACCGAACGACGAAGGGCGTCGACTGGCAATTCACGACCCAACAAGCCCGCGTGAAACTGCGACGACTCTACCCCCAGCTTTTGGTGTGACAAGGGACTAGGAGATCTGACCATGGCGACCCGCTACACCGCGCTTTCTCCAGAACAACTCGATCTCATCCGGGAATCCAGGCTCTTCTTCGTCGCATCGGCCCACCCGGATCTCGAGCCCGGTCCGGAAGGCCAGGGGCCCGTCAACTGCTCGCCGAAGGGCAATGTTCCGCTCGCCGTGATCGACGAACGCACGGTCGCCTACCTCGACTACCACGGCAGCGGCAACGAGACCGCCCGTCATGCGGATGCCGAGGGGCCGATCACATTGATGTTCATGTCCATGGACGCGATCGACGCTGCGATCGTACGCCTCTACGGGCGGGCCGAGACCCAGAGCCTGGAGGCCTCCCCTTACGCCGAACAGCTCTTGAAGGACTGCCGACTCGAGAAGGGCCTCCGGCAGATCGTGGTGGTGCACATCGCTTCCACCCAGACGAGCTGCGGATACGGGGTGCCCGTCTGCGACTACAGAAATGATCGCGAAGCTTCCCAGCGAGGGCGACGCTTCAAGTAGCGCCTTCAGCCGGGAAGCAGGATGACCTTGCCGGTCGTTCTTCGGCCTTCCAGAGCGCGATGGGCATCCGCAGCCTCAGCCAGGGCAAAGCGCGCGCCGATGCGCACATCGAGCCGCCCGCCTGCGACAGCATCGAGGACCCCGCTCGCGCGCATTTCGAGTTCTTCCCGGCCAGCGGTGTAGTGCGCGAGGGAGGGGCGCGTCACGAAGAGCGAGCCGCCCGCGTTGAGGCGCTGGAGATCGAAGGGCGGCACCGGCCCGCTCGACTGACCGAATAGCGCGAGCAATCCTCGTGGACGGACGCATTTGAGACTGCCCTCGAAGGTCGCCTGGCCGACCGAATCGTAGACGACGTCGCAGCCACGCCCATCGGTGAAAGCAGCCACCTCGGCCTCGAAATCGAGCTCGTCATAGCGGATCACGTGATCCGCGCCGGCCTTGCGAGCGAGTTCCACCTTTTCCGCGGCACCACAGGTGCCGATCACTGTCGCACCCGCCTGTTTCAACAATTGGATCAACAGCAGGCCCACACCGCCTGCGGCTGCGTGTACCAATGCAACGTCGCCCTCATTCGTCGTCCGGCAGCCGTTGAGGAGATAGTGGGCGGTCATGCCTTGTAGCATGACCGCCGCCGCAACCTCGAAGGAAACGGCTTCCGGGATCTTCACGACACTCGTCGCCTGGGCGTTCACCGTCTCCGCATACGAGCCGGGCGCTGCGGCCCATGCGACCCGGTCTCCGACCACGAGCCCCTCGACCGACCTACCCATCGCCTCTACGACGCCGGCGCCCTCGAGCCCCGCGACGAAGGGGACGGGCCGCGGGTACGAACCCGACCGCATGTAGACATCGATGAAATTGACGCCTGCTGCACGCAGCGCGACACGCACCTGCCCGGGCCCGGGCTCGCCCGGATCGTGGGGCTCCCAGCGCAGCGACGACGCGTCTCCCGTCTCTCGAATGACGATCGCGTGACTCATCGATGCTCCTCGTACGCAAGGCATAGCAGCCAAGAACCGCCTAGCTGAGCTTCTCCGGATTCTCGAGAGATTCCTTCACCCCGGCTAGCGTGATCCCCGCGTACAAGCCGTCCTCGATCCGTTCGTCGTAGGTGTATCGAACGGGCAGCACGCGAACGCCATCGTGTCGCTGCTTCACCCGGCCCAGCATGGCAAAGGCGGGGCAGGTGCCGTGCTCCCAGAGGTGGTGGTAGCCGGGATCCATGTCGAGGGAGCCGAGGTTCGCGACGAAGACCGAGGTGAACATGGGATCACCTTCGATCATCGTTCTGGGGAGCAGACCGTAGTAGTCAGCGAGGTGGAGCAGCCCCATCACACCGCGGATCAGCAACGGGGGCAGGAGATCGAGCGCGAGCTTCATCTCCTTGTCGCTCGCGGTCTTCTCGCCCCCTCGTTGGCGGGTGAGCCGATCGAGAACCGCGTCCGTCATCTCGTCGAGGCTCTCGTGCTCGTCGAATTCCCGCTTCACGGTGAGCATCTTCGCCCCTTCCACGATTTCCTGGATCGCACTGAAGGTGAGCCACACTCCCGTGCGCTGCCAGAGACGGCCCCCTTTGGTGAAACGATTGACATTCGGCCGCGCATGAAAATTCATGGCCATCGAGCGAAGATAGAGGTGAAATAGCGTCATCTTGCGGTCGTCGGGGCGCTTCGCGTTTCGCTCGTCCAGGAAACGGAAGGCCGCTTCGACTTCGATCTCACCGTCGAAGTAGACGAGGGCTTCGCTTCGCCGCGGCGAGACGAAAGGCATGAAGCGGCGAATCATCGAAAGATCGCGAACCCGGGTGGCATCTGCACGACGTCCAAACATGAAGACCTCCAACGCTGGACAGCATAGACCCGATCCCTCGAAGAGTCGCAACCGAGGGCGAGGGGCTCTACCCTCCGCCGCGGGGGGTGAAGATGAGCGTTGTCGCGTGCAACGTATGCGAACCGCTGGTGGCGGAACTTCGCACGCGAGGCTTCGAGCCGGAACTGCTCGTCGAAGGGTTGTCGGTTGACGTTGCGACGTTGGAAGACCGTCGCAACACGATCCCCTGGGACACCTTCACCGTCCTTCTCGAGAGGACCGCGAAGCTTCTCGGCGGCAAGGAAGCGCTGGAAGACCTGGCGTTCCGCCACACCACGCGCAGCCTGCCTGGCTTCATTCGCGGGCTTCTGCCTTTCATGGGCGGTGCAAAACCACTTGTCCTGATCGGTGCACGCTGGCTCGGTCCGTGGATGTTTCGCGCCACCCGTGCACATTGCGAAGAACTCCCCGACGGACGCATCCGCGAGGTCATCAAGATCCTGCCACCCCATCGCTCATCACCGGAGTTCCTCTGGGCGAACCGGGGCATCATGCGAGCCGGGCCTCCGCTGCTCGGCTTGCCCGAAGCGGTGGTGGAATCGGAAGACGACGGACGCGATGCGGAGTACATCATCTCCCTGCCTCCGAGCCGCCGCCGATTCTGGCCCGTGCGCGAGTCGAAAGGCGGGCTGCCGGAAGGCCTGGCCGAACTCGGCTTCCAGCAGGAGCAACTTCGAGAAAGTCTACGACGGACCCGGTTCGCCACCGATGAGCTTGCCCAGAAATCCCGACGTCTCGACACCCTCGAATGGATGGCCCAGGAGCTCAACCGGACGACTGATCTCGGCCAGCTGGCAGAGCGCATCCTCCAGTTGCTGAGCCCGCAGCTGGGCCTTCTCGGCATCCGCCTGACAGCGCTGCATCAAGAGGACGAACTCGTGGGTGCTGCAGGGCAGATGCAAGGGCAAACGCTCCGAACGCTTCCTCTAAGGCAAGGCGACGCCGAGATCGGAAAGCTCGAGCTCTGGTACGCGAACGCGGAACGCGATCAGGAGGATGAAACCATGGTGGCATCGCTCTTGCCCTGGCTCTCGATCGCTTTGGCCAACGCCCACACGTTTGCCCTGCTCTCTCGGCAGACCACACGCCTTCAGGAAGAGATCGCAGAGCGCAGGCGAACCGAGGACCAACTCGAAAGATCCCAGCATCTGGATGCACTCGGCCGATTGGCTGGTGGGCTTGCCCACGATATGAACAACATGATCACTGCCGTCATCGGGTTCACGGCGCTTGCTGGCGATACCTTGGAGCAGGAGCATCCGGCTCGACGGGATCTCGAGGAGATCTCTACCAGCTGCGAACGTGCCACGGCCTTGCTGAGCCAGGTGTTGGCCTTCGCACGTCGACAGGTACTCGTGCCCACGGTGATCGATCTCCGCGAGGCTGTAGAGCGCCTGGTCCCCATGCTCGATCGGCTGATCGGAGAGCAGATCGACCTGCAGATCGTTTGCAGCAAAGAGCCAATCCCCGTATTGGTCGACCCGGGCCAGCTGGAACAGGTCGTCGTCAATCTGGTCGCCAACGCCCGGGATGCGATCGAAGCGACCGGCCACGTCAGTCTCGAGATACGCCAACTTCCGGAAAGCCCTGGCTTTCCGTACGGTGCCGCGCTGCTGGTCGTTCGGGATGACGGTTGCGGTATCGATCCCAACATCCAGGAGCGCATCTTCGAACCGTTCTTTACGACCAAGCCATCGGCGGAGGGAACCGGAATCGGGCTGTCTTCGGCGTTCGGCACCGTCACGCAATCAGGCGGCCAGATCGAGCTGGAGAGCGCGCCTGGCGAGGGCACGACCGTAAGCGTGCGGCTACCGCGCGCGAACTCGCTGCCTCCGCAAATCGCCGAGCCCAGGCCGGGAGCAAATGCTCCGGCACCGGGCGGCAACATCCTTCTGGTCGAGGACGACGAAGCCGTTCGACGAATGGCACGCCGAATCCTGGAAGCCCATGGCTACGACGTGGTCGAAGCCGCCAACGGACCCGACGCCCTGGCGATCTGCGAGACTCGTGAGCAGCCCATCGATCTGCTCCTCACCGATATGGTGATGCCCGAGATGGACGGAGGCGAGCTGGCACGCCGCACCCGCCGACTGCGCCCGGAGCTCCGCGCCGTACTGACCATGAGCGGCTACTCCAGGTTTGGTGCCGAAAACACATCGCCCCTGCCGGCGGATGAGGCTCGGCTGCGAAAACCGTTCACCGTGAATGAACTCCTGGAAAGCGTCGGCTGGGCATTATCATCTACTTCCGACCAGAAAACTGTGTGATTTCCACTACAGTTTCTAAGTCATTTTTCCGATGCGGTCTGTGCTTGAAACGAAGTTCCGAGGGCCATGGATGGGGGACTCCAACATGCGGAGTCCAATTTGGGCGGTTTCCAGCAACTTCTCGACCTGATCGATGACAATGTTTCCCATGGCGCACGGCTTGGCCTGACTCTTCTCGAAGCGGATGATGTGCCGCTCGATGGGCGCAGCATCCACCTCGAGGGTCGGCCGCGGCTCCAGTTCTCTTCGTGCAGCTACCTCGGCCTGGAGCTTCATCCCGCGCTCAGGGAAGGCGCGATTCGGGCGGTCGAGCGCTTCGGCACCCAGTTCTCTTCCTCCCGGACCTACATCTCCGCTCCTCTCTACGGAGCTCTCGAAGAGATGCTAGGCGAGCTCACCGGAGGCCACGTCATGGTGGCTCCGAATACGACCCTGGCAACGATCTCGACACTGCCGGTGATCATCCAGGAAGAAGACGCCGTCCTACTCGACCACCAGGTTCACCACACGGTGCAACTGGTGATGCCCCAGTTGCAGGCGCTCGGCATCCCGGTGAGCATGGTCCGCCACGGCAACCTCGAGAAGCTCGAAGAGAAGATTCGAGAGTTGCGCGGCAGGCACCGGCGGATCTGGTACCTCGCCGACGGTGTCTACAGCATGTTCGGGAATCTCGCGCCTACCAAAGCGCTTTCGATCCTCCTCGATCGCTACGAGCAGTTGAACTTGTTCATCGATGATGCCCACGGCATGAGCTGGACAGGAAAGCATGGTCGTGGCTACGCGCTCGAAACCCTGGGATCCCGAGATCGGGTCTTCGTTGCGATTTCTCTCAACAAGTCCTTTGGCGCGGGAGGCGGTGCCGTCGTCTTCCCGGATACGGAAAGCTGCCAAAGAGTGCGACGTTGTGGTGGACCGATGATCTTCACAGGCCCTCTTCAGCCACCGGTGTTGGGGGCAGCCCTCGCGTCAGCGAGGCTCCATCTCTCGGATCAGCTACCAAAGCTCCAAGCCAGGCTCCGGGAGCGGATCCGATTCGCGAATCGGAGGGCGAGAGAACTCGAACTGCCCCTCGCCAACCGGGCCGATGTGCCCATCCGCTTTCTGGGACTCGGCAGCCGCGATGGCGTCACGACGCTACTTCGAGCCCTTCTGGATCGTGGTTTCCTTCTCAATCCGTCGAGCTTCCCAGCGGTGGCCGCGCACCACGCGGGTGCTCGCTTCACGATCACCTGCCACCAGAGCCTCGACGATATCGACGGACTGCTCACGAACATGGCGGAGCTTCTTCCGCAGGCGCTCGAAGCCGGTGCCACAAATCGCGCCGAGGTCGCCCGGGCCTTCGGAATTGCACCGCCAACGGAGACGAGAGAGCGTCCCACGAGTCCGGGAGCCGGGCTGCGCCACGAGATCATGGACAGCATCGAGGAGATCCCTCGAGACGAGTGGGACGCGATGTTCGCGGATCGCGGCAGCTTCGACTGGGCAGGCTGCCGGACCATGGAAGCGCTCTTCAACCAGGATCGGAAGCCGGAAAATCGATGCAGTTTCCACTACGTCCTCGTACGCGACGCCGCCGGTGTACCGATCCTCGGAACGTTCTTCACGCGGGCGTTGATGAAGGACGATCTGTTCGCCGAACCTGCGGTCTCGAAGGCCATCGAGGCGCGCCGAGTCAATGACCCGCACTACCTCACCTCCCAGGTGCTCGCGATGGGTTGCCCGCTGAGCGAGGGCAACCACCTCTACCTGAACCGTGACGGCGATTGGCGCGGCGCGCTGCAGATTCTCTCGCAACTCATCGAGGATCTTTCGGAGAGCTCAGCGGTCGAGCTGATCGTCGTGCGGGATCTCCCGGCAGACGACCCTGCCCTTCGGGAAGAGCTGGAAGCCTTGGGTTTCCATGCAATCGCGCTTCCCACTTCGCTCGTGGCTCCGGTACCGGCCGATCGCGACGCGCTCCTCGCTTCCCTCAGCCGTCGCGGACGTCGGTTCCAGGCCGACGAAGTCGAGCCGCAGCTGGATCGGTGGAAGGCCCGGGTGGTCTCTTCCGATGAGATCGCGAACGACCGGGCGCTCTCGGCCCGCTTGTACCAGCTCTACCTCAATGTCCAGGAGAGGAGTTTCCACCTGAATACGTTTGCGCTACCGGAAGATCTGCTTGATGTGCTCGCGCGTTTCGAGGGCTGGGAGATGGTCACCCTCACGTTGGCCGACGAGCCCGACGCACTGCCAAGCGCCTTCTTCGCTGCCTACGTCGGGCGCACGACCTACGCACCCCTGATCGTTGGGCTCGACTACCGACGCGTGGCCGAGGACGGCGTCTATCGGCAGTGCATTCACCACGCTCTCGAACGAGCCAGATCCCACGGTGCCGACCGGACCCTGATGGGGATGGGCGCCGAACTCGAAAAAAGGCGCTTCGGTGCCGAGGGCATGGAACGTGTGCTCTTTGCTCGTGCGAAGGATCACTTCACTTCCGACGTACTCACGTTGCTGAGCGCGGATACGAACGTTGGGAAGAGGAGGCGGTAGGACCGTCAATCCTGGCTATCGGGCTCCATGAAGAGCCAGCCCAGCTCGGGAACCTCGGCACGCAGGTTTCGTTCCAGTTCGTTGATGTGCTCGATGGCTTCGCCAAGGCTCAGGCCCGGCGTCATTCGCAGCTTCGCAGCGAGCATGATCTGCGGGCCGACCTGCAGGGTGATGATGTTGAAGACTTCGAGGATATACGGACTGCGTTCGAGCTCCCGGGCAAGGGCGGCCGTCACGTCCGGATCGGCCGAGCGGCCGATCAGGAGGGTCGCGACCCGGCTCGCAATGAAGAGTGCGACGATCACGAGGAGAACACCGATCGAGATCGAACCGTAGGCATCGTAGATGGGGTCTCCGGTCGCCACCGCGACCGATACGAACGCGAAGGCGATCCCCAGACCGACGAGTGCGGCCAGGTCTTCGCCGAACACGACGACCAGCTCCGAGTTGCGCGAGCGGTACAACCAGTTCCAGAGGCTTCGATCGCCCCGGATCTTGTTCACCTCGACCAGGCAACCGCGCATGCTGATGGCTTCCAGGACGATTGAGAAGCCCAGCACGACCAGGGCAATCCAACCGTTCTCGATCGGTCCGCTTTCATGGAGCTTGTGCCAACCCTCGTAGAGGGAGAAGAGGCCGCCGACACTGAACAGCAACAGCGCAACGATGAAGCTCCAGAAATACGTGACCTTGCCGTAGCCGAGGGGATGCTCCGGGTCCGATGGCTTCCGTGCTCCCCGGAGCCCGAGCAGCAGCAAGAGCTGGTTGCCTGAATCGGCGAAGGAGTGGATCGCCTCGGCCGTCATGCTCGAAGAGCCGGTGTAGATCGCGGCAGCCGTCTTGGTCACTGCGATCGCCAGGTTGGCGAAGAACGCGTAGAAGATCGCCCGGACCGGATTGCTTCCGCTTGCCATGGCGCGCGAGTCTACGCCATGCCCCTTGGGTTACGCCGGTGGGCGGCGCCATCAAGCGCTCGCACGCTCGTGTCATCGCCGAATAGAGGAACCCCGCATTCGGGGACGTTCATTGCGAATTCGGGAAGCGGCGAGCCTTCCGAGGTTTCCAGTGAACGCCCCCGGCTCGCGTCTAGCGACAGTCGCGGGCAGTTCCTCGCCGGGCCCGGCACTCGGCAAGCCCCGCGGGCGGGCTGGTAATGGGTTGGACACCGGAGGGGATCTCGCCTCGCAGCAAGCGACCCGTCAGGATCTCGGTACGTCTCATCTGACCCCGGGCCTCGGCGTCGTCCGGTTCACCGCACTCCGGGCGCACGGGCTGCTGGAAGGTCGATTCGCCAAGGCCGACCACCTTCGAGCGCTTCAAGAAGAGTTCCCGGATGCCGGGCTCGGCCGCGCCCTCGAGCTGTTTCGAGAGATAGCTGCGCAGCTCCCAGGCACGCAGTTCCGAGAGGCATTGGTTGTAGCTCGGTGTGTCCACGGTGTCGGTACGACCCGTGATGTAGATCGGATCATTCGGACACTCGCGCAGGGCCTCGATCACCTTCGGCAGGATCGCCCTCACCTGGCGCGGACCCAACGCATCCTCACAAGCCCCAGGCCGTTCCTGCCGCCTGCGATTGGCGGCCAGACTCTCGGAGTAGCCCTCTGCCGAAGCGCCCTGGGCGCGCACGTGGCACAACGAATACTGGTTGAAGAGGAAGTTCAAGCTGAATGTGAGGCCCTCGCATTCGCCGATGTCGGGACCCACACCCTGCTCGCCGGAGCGGCCTAACATCACGTCTCGTACCAGCTGCAACACACCGCTACCACCGGATGCAGCAAAAGCCGTCACGACCTCCTCGCCTTTCCGGAAACCCCCGCAAGGCGTGAGCTGCCCGAGGTCGCGCATCAGCTTTTCACCCGAAACGGGATCACCCGGATCATCCTGCCCGACGTGCACGGCCCACAGGCAAACCTCTCCCTCACTGTCCGCGATCATCGTCTTGGCGAGAGCCAGGGCCTCCTCCTGCATCGCCTCGTTCGGTCCGCTGCCGTTGTCGCCAAGACCATCGCTCACGAGCACCACGGCTTTTCGCAGGGAACCCGCCCGAATGGCATCGTGAGCAAGGCGCAGTGTGTAGGGGATGGGAGTGAACGTATCCGTGCGCGACCGGAAAGCGTCCACGCCCGCTTGCAGCGAGGTCGCATCGAAAGCCGTAGCAGCCGGAGCGGTTGGCAAGAAAGCCGCGGAC
This sequence comes from bacterium, assembly GCA_024228115.1. Classification (NCBI taxonomy): domain Bacteria; species bacterium. Next base: position 2,913 of record JAAETT010000497.1, on the reverse strand, counting down.
CGGAAGCCGGTAAAGGAAGCCAGGTAGTCGGTGGGGCTTCCGGCTCGGGTTGCCGAGTTCTCGGCGGGCAGCCCCGCTACGAAGGATCGCGTGAGCTGAGAACCCACTCCGAAGCTGCCCCGATCGTGCATGGTCCCGGAGCCATCGAGGAGAACGACGACTTGGTGGGTGATGCGCACCTCACCATCACCGAGAGTCACTGGTGACGAAACCAGGGAAGGAAGCATCGGAGGCTCGGCAGGAGTCGCGCAGGTGATCGCGATGGCGAGCAAAGGCAAGGCAGCGATCCGGTACCAGACATGCATGGGGTCCCCTCCAACAGGTGCCGAATGGAGTTTCAACTCACCGGCTTGATAGGAAGGGATACCTGTCCGGGCTAGAACTGCCAGCGCCCATTTGCGAATGGAAAGAGATGGCGCATGGGGCGGGTGTGCAGCAATCGACACGCGGCGGAGCGGCCCTTGGGGCAATCGTACATCGAGCGCTCGTAGCGGAGGACACCGAGATAGGGCAGCTCGGGATCACCGGTCGTCTCGACCTCGATGCGGTAGGCGCCCCCAAATCGCCAGACCGGGGCACCACCCACCCGGGCGTTCTCCATCCAGGCTTCCGCGAAGCTCGCGAAGGAACGCGTGGCCTCCTGGGGGCTGGGGACGATGGAGCCAGCGCGGACACCTGAAGGCGCCGACAAAGCGAGAACGGCGGTGAAGAGCAGGATCCGGCGTAGATGTGTCATCGAGAATCCCCAGCCTTGCTTCAGCCTGGTGTAGCCGGGGGGCGGCTGGGCGCAGCCTAGCGCGGCTTGGCATCTCGTTTCCAGTACGCTGGCTTCGTGTTCGCATTCCAACGGTTGCCGTTCATCGCCGCCGCGCTTCTGGCTTGTGCCGGGCCTGGCGCACAGATGGACTCGACTCCGCGGAGCTTCGTCGACGTGCAGGGCCATCGGGGTGCGCGGGGCCTGCTTCCGGAGAACACGTTGGCCGGCTTCGAACTCGCGCTGGCCCTGGGCGTCACCACCCTCGAACTCGATCTCGGAATGTCCCGGGACGGGATTCTCGTCGTCACCCACGATCCGCGCATTTCATCTTCGCTCTGCATCGCGCCGGGTGGATCCCCCGTTCCAACGCTAGGCCCACTCGTGCGCGAGCTTTCGCTGGCTGAGATCCAGGCCTTTGATTGCGGCAGCCTGAACCCGGATGCGAGGCGGTTTCCGGAGCCGCCGCGACGCGCCGTGCCCGGTGCGCAGATCCCCTCCCTGGTCGAAGTACTGGATCTCGCGAAACGCATCGGAGACGATCGCGTGCAATTCAACATCGAGGTGAAGACCGAGCCTGGGAGCAACGAAACGCCTCCTCTCGAGCCCTTCGTCACCAGGGTCGTAGAGATTCTTCGGAGCCGGGCGCTTCTTCAGCATGCCACGCTGCAATCCTTCGATTGGCAGGCCCTTGCCATCGGGAAACGCCTCGAACCGGAGCTGCGGACGGTAGCCCTGCTGGCAGACGACACATTGGACGCCGATTGGCTCGCGGGGCTGGCTCCCTCCGAGCATGACGGCGTGCTGGGGCTGCTCCAGGCCGCGGGTGATTTCGTCGACGACTTCTCACCGAGTTGGCGAATGCTCCTGCCGCGCTTCGGCCGCGGGATTCCGATCCGACCCCTTCAGCAAGCGGGATTTCGAGTGATCCCCTGGACCGTGAACGACGAGACAACGATGCGACGCGTGTTGTCTCTCGGCGTCGACGGGATCATCACCGACTACCCGGATCGTCTTCTGGCGCTGCTGCGCGAGCTCGAAATCCCAGCGGGAACGGGCCTGATCGCCCCATCGCAACCCGCTCGCTAGGCTGGTGACATGATCCAACGGTTCCTCGCAGCCAGCCTGTTCAGTATCGCTCTCTCGCTCCCGATTCTCGCGGAAACGCCAGCCCTCAAGGTCTACAAATCTCCGACGTGCGGGTGCTGCGACGCCTGGATCGAGCATCTGGAGAGGAGCGGCTTCCGGATCGAGGCCGAGAACCGAAGCGACATGAAAGCGGTGAAAGCCATCAACGGCATCCCGACGAAGCTCAGCTCTTGTCATACCGGTTTCGTCGGCGGCTATTTCATCGAAGGCCATGTACCGGCAGCAGAAATCCAGCGCCTGCTACGAGAGAAGCCGGCGATCGCGGGTCTCAGCGTGCCGGACATGCCCATCGGCTCGCCGGGCATGGAGGGCCCGAATCCCGAACCCTACGATGTGCTGGCCGTCGACCATGACGGCAAGACCACGATCTGGTCGTCCCACCGCCCGGACCACGCCCACTAGCCGTCGGGGCTACGCTCTCGCCAGGTGAGCTTCGCCAAGGAGAGCTTTCTATGACGGATTTCCGAACGCCGGTAAGCCTGGGAACCACGGGGCTCCAGGTTGGTCGTCTTGGTATCGGTTCGAGCTTCGGTGCATCGACGAAGGTGATCGAAGATGCCGCCGAACGCGGCGCGAACTATCTCTACTGGGGCTCGATCCGACGTCCCGCGTTCGGCCGCGCCATGGGCAACCTCGCCCGGCGCAACCGGGAAAGCGTCGTGCTGACCATCCAATCCTACTCGCGGGTCGCGGCCCTGATGGGCCCCTCCGTAGAGATTTCCTTGCGCCGCATCGGCGTCGAGTACTTCGATTTCCTGCTGTTGGGTATGTGGGATAGCCGTCCGTGTGTTGGCGATCACGAGAAACCGTAGAAATCTGATCATCTAGCCGTGGTCGCGCGCGAGTGCTGGTTTCTCGTCAGAACGGCGAATCGGTGTCGAGTTCGCGATCGAGAGCCGCGAGGTAGTGTCTGATCTGGCGATCGAGCTGGGAAGCTGCCGTGAGGAGGTGGAGAGCATCGCGCCTTGTACGTGAGGGTTCGATGGCCCAGTAGGGGGCCGGGGCTCCGT
>JAAETT010000496.1 GCA_024228115.1 bacterium | reverse complement strand
CTGAAATTCATGCAGAAAAGTACACGTATTTTTATGGAGCAGATTCGGTGCTGTCGAATTTTTATCCGATCAATATTACCGCTGATGGCGTCAACTTCAGCAGCGTGGAGCAGTACTTCCAGTACAATAAGGCGAAAAAATTTGGTGACACCGAAACTGCCACGGCGATACTGAACACGCCGTTGCCGTTGCAGCAAGGACAGCTCGGCAGACACGTCAACAATTTCAATGAGGTGGTATGGGTCAGCGCGCGCATGCCGATCATGATGGAGGGTTTGCGGCTGAAATTTGCCGAACCGGCGTTGCAAGCGACGCTGTTGGCCACCAAGCCAGCGTTGCTTGTGGATACCAATATGTATGACACGGTTTGGGGCATAGGGCTTCATATGGCAGATAAACGGTGCGCTGAACGCACCAAATGGTGCGGCCAAAACTTACTGGGCTACATGTTAACTGATATGCGTGATAATTTTGATTTTGGAAAATAATTGTACATATATGAACGCGCGTACAATGATAAAAATAACGCTATTACGCGCGTATTTTTGAAAAAAAAATGAACATCTATCTGTTGTTTTGCGTCGCAATTACCGCCGCAGAATACAAAATAGTTACAGAACAAGAAATAAGTGGACATGACCGTTTCGACATGAGAACCGGAGTAGAAGCGATCTACTTCGGGGACCGCTTTTTGAACTATGAAGGTAGTACGGGAGAGGCGGCCTTAT
>JAAETT010000495.1 GCA_024228115.1 bacterium | reverse complement strand
CTGTTTCTCTGCGTCCAAGACATTTGCCATGGCCGGCGAGGCTATCCGCCTCGCCCGCCTCAACGTCCTGGACGACTCCCCGTTCTATGGCCGGTTTTCAGGTGATCACGTATGGCCGCTTTTGGGTGTTCACCGAGGCCACGAGGCCGGAGATGCCGATCGCCACCTCGGGCTCGATGTGAAGCCGGCTATCCGGCGGAGCCTGGAAGGTGCTGCCAGATGAGAGGACCTGGTGACCATCGAGCCACCCAAGGCCCGGATGAGGCAGCGAGAGCTGGTCGAGAACCTCAGGGACGTTGATTCCGATCTTCCAGCCGCGGCGGGGCATGCCCTCGGCCCGAGCAGCCGCAAAGCTCCGGAGCTGGAGCTCCATTCCAGGCGCAAATGGCTTCGACTCAATTCGCATGTTGCAGGTCCAACGGATCGGGTCTCATCGGCAAGCCCCTGTCACGCGGCCACTCGAACTCGCTGGCGTGCCGGGTGGCTACGTCGCGGAGAGCGCTGCGAGTAACTCGGATCGATCGAAGTGGACGTGGTTCGCGTAGATCAGGCCGTCTCGAAGCTGGACGCTACACACGCCGTCTGCCTCGATCGTTCGCCCGACGACGGGGATCGAAGCGTGCCACAGGTTGAGAAATCCATCTTGCATCGGGATCGAGCCTCGCTGGACCCAGACCCACTCTGGATTGTGGCCGAGGAGCTTCCCGAAATAGGACAGCAGCGCGTCTTGTCCTCGCACGCCCTGGCGCACGACAGGGTCTGAGTAGACGGCATCCTGGGTGTAGAAGGACGCGAGAAGGTCTGGGCGATTCCCGGTCCAGGCGGGCAGCCACTTCTCTGCGAACGTGCGCGCATCCGTCTCGTTCATCCCGTGAAACTGCATCATGCCTCGCTTTGCGTTTCAACGCCTCGATGGGCGGCGGGCGAACCGCTGTTGTTCAGCGCATGCCGGCCAGGAGTCCCCGAGTTCTCTGCCGCCGATCTGGGCCCGAAGGGGCGTCCCGAATGATCGGTTCGACGAATGCTGTGAAGGCCGCTCCCGCAGCGCCCGCGAGTTCCGAGACCGTCTCTTGCATGCATCTGTCAGGCATTCCTCCGACCGCCGGTCCTTCGCACCGACCGTCCCAAGGCTACCTCCGCAATCCCCAGGCTGAGGTACAACCAATGGAGCCAGTGGATTCCCGCGAACCAGTAGACTTGAAGTGCGATCCACGCAACAAGAAAGGCGCCAAGGGCCATGGCCGTCTCGCCAGCATACTGACGTCGCACGAAGGTCGCGACGGATCCCATGAGGCTGCCCAGGCCGTTTACAGCGAAGAGGACGGTCCCCGGAATCAAGAAGGTTGCGAAGGGCGTTCTCTGGAGCAGCTCGAGCGGTATTCCGAGACCCCCACCAGTCGGGTCCAACACCAGCCCAAGTCCGCCCGCCACCGCGCCGACACCGATGAACGCCTGCAGAACTCCCAATCCGACGGACAGGCCGCTCCTCATCGTTGGGATTGCCTCCATTCAAGCGGAAATAGCAGGATGGGTCCCGATTTCCTGGCACCCATTCGAGGCTGCGAAACGGATCTGGGCTTCAACTGGGTGACGGTGATCTCCGGTTAGGCAACGACCAGCCTAAATCCAAGATCGATCTCAGAGCGATCGAGGAGGTGGCGATACTGGCGGCGCCAGGCGCCCGATTCGAGATCGGCTCGAAGCCTGGAGACGCCCGGCTCCAGACTTCCAATCAGGGAAAGAACGGAAATGGCCGATCGAATTCCGGCGTCGAGATAGGCATGCGGGCGCCGCCAGTACGCTCCGAGAAATCCATCCGTGCAGTCATGTGGAATGGGAACATAGAAGACCTTCGACGTGCCCAGGAGATGTTGGATTGTCGACAGCGCCGGCATCATGCGGCGATCTACCTCCAGAATCTCTGGAAAGTAGTCCGTGAGCCAGAAACCATCCACGGACGTGTCGAAGGTAAGAATGACCACCGTTTTTCGGGCAACGCGCCTTAGTTCCTCGATGCCCCGCGAGATGTCGGGCCAATGGTGGAGTGTGAGGACCGCGAGCGACGCGTCGAAGCTCTCGTCACGGAAGGGAAGATCGGTCGCCGAAGCGCGCACCGCAGGCGGCGCCTCGGATGGCCGCTGACGAATCATCACCTTGGATGGCTCCACTGCGACGAGTGTGCGATCACGCGGCTCGTAGGAGCCCGTGCCTGCGCCGACGTTGACGACGCTCTCAGAACTCCCCAACGCCCAGGCGATTCGCTCAGCGATCCGGGGGTCTTGCTTCCGCCGCTCGCCATACCCGCGGCCGATCGAGTCGTAGAGTGCCATCGCTCCGCCCGTCCAACGGATCGGCGTCAACCCGTGTGGATTGGCGCCACCGGGCTCCGCCGAGCCTTCAAGGGGTGATTCCAAAACGGTACACGGGTCATCTTGACCGCGTTCTTCCACGTCTGTGCTCGTCCCCTGGTTCGAAGGTGGCAACGCGCCGGTGCGAGCCAATCTGACGGGTTACAGTTGGTCTGGATCTGGAGCGAGGATGGGTCATGGCTCGGTCGGCAGGCTATTCGAGTCGTTTTCTTGCTTGGGCTTACGCGGCCGCGAGCCCGCTCTACGACCTCATCGTCTGGTGGGGGTTTCTGCCACTCGGCGGCGAGCGGCGATGCCGCCGCGAGTTCGTGCGTTGGATGCGTCTCGAGCCCCGCATGCGAGTCGCATCGCTCTGTTGTGGTACGGGGACGATGGAGCGCGCGATCCTGGAAGAAGCGCCGCTCGTAGAGATCACGGGTGTAGACCTGGGATCAGGTCAACTGGCCCGAGCTCGGAGGCTCGATCCCCACTCGCGTGTCAGCTACGTCCAGGCAGATGCGACTGCGAGCGGACTCGACAGCGGGGCCTATGATCGAGTGCTGATCTCGCTTGCACTTCACGAAATGACGAGGCCGACCCGCCTTGGTGTGCTCCGTGAGGCGCGGCGGTTGTGCGCGCCGACCGGAAGAGTTGTTGCAATCGAGCATGGACGACCAACGACTCGGCGTTCGCGCCTTCTTCGAGCGCTCTGGTGGTTCTTCTGGATACCCGGAAACCCCGAGGTGCCTACCTCCCGAGACTTGCGGGCGCGAGGCCTGGACCGGGAGATGGCAGAGAGCCGGCTCGAAGTCGAGGCGCATGAGACCACGAGCCCCGATTGGATTGAGGCGTTCATCGCATCTCCGACCGCTTCCGCCTAGTGCATCGGCGTTGGCCGGCAGAATGCGCTGCCGGGCTAGCCCGAGCCTGCAAGACTTGAGGCCATGACGGTACAGCCATCATTCGAGTCGCGGTGTTTCACGTTCGCATCAACGCACGATTGGCCGGCGAGTCCACGTAGGCAATGGCTGAAGCTACGTTCTCTGATATCGGGTTCACCGAGTCGAGGATGAGACGTTCCTCGTTCCAGGGCGCGAAGTATCTCTGCACCCGCTCTACTTCGGACCATTCGAGCTCGGGCCATCCGGGAATGCCACGCTGTCGTTGCCCGAGTCGCCGCCGGTGAAGCTCCGAATCGGAGCAGATGCACTCGATGACGAACCAGGAGGCGTCGAACTCGAGAGCCATCGCTCGCCACGTTTCCCGTACGGGGCTGGTACTCGCAACGCTATCGAGGACAGCCGATTGGCCGAGTGCGAGCTGGCGGCGTGCCAGGGTCGTGAGAAGCGAGTACCCGACGATGCCAAGCTGCTCCTGCGCAACCACACCAGACTGAAGGAGCGAGGCTTCGAGCCAATCCTTGGCGAAGACAGGTGCCTTCAGGTACGCCGCCATCGACTCGGCGACTTCTGTCTTGCCGGTACCAGGGAGGCCGCTCAAAACGACTAGCTTCGCGGTCATGAACTCGTGTCGGCCGACCTTACGGCCACCCACTGGATATGGCATTCAGCGTTGGCCGCGGCCCTACGGCTTGACTGAGGTGCCGAACAAGAAACCCAGGCTAGCAGGCCCAGGGCGCCGCGGCGTGCCGTCATCAGCTGCAGAGTCCTGATCCTCATCCAGGCCCCCTCCTGAACCCACTCGGCCATCGAGTAGGTTGGATGCACATAACACAGAGCATCCGCTCAGAAGGAGACCCGATGAGATTCTACACGAACAGCCATATGCACTCCTGCGGGATCGATCTG
>JAAETT010000494.1 GCA_024228115.1 bacterium | reverse complement strand
GTCCGAATAGAGCCTTGAATCAATCGCACTGAAGTGGCCTTGTTGGGTGTCGGTGGAGAAGCCTCGTAACTCCTTCATCTCACACTCGCAGGGCCATTTCAATGTCCGGCCTTCACCTCAATACGACGGATTGGAGCTAGGGCGAGCAGCAGGAGCGAGAGGCCGGAGGTCAGGGGGTCCGCGGAAACCGACGCTGCGAGAAAGAGTGACATTGGAGTCAGGCACAGGAGTGTGAAGCTCCAGCGGCGAGTTGGGGTCACGCGTATCGCGAGCCAACACAGGCTGGCCCATGAAAGGAGCGTCGCGAGCCGTCCGAGGTAGAGCAGTGCTGCAGCAGAAAGCCCCAACTGCCTTCCGAGAAGTAGAAATCCGGCTTGAGGCGCGTACGTGATTGGGCTGGAGAGGCCCGCGCCGCGGAGGCTTGCGTCTCCCACGAGAGGGATGCGGCTTCGGGGCAAGACCGGGTCGCGTAGCCAGGAAAAACCCTCAAGGAATACGTGAGAACGGCGAAGCGGTCCGTGTAGCTCGTGGATGGCCAGCACATCGACTGGAACCGATAGTTGGGACGGGGGAAGTCGACCAGCAGCTTGATAGTGGCCTTCGGAGATCACATAAGCACGAGAGAAGTGTCGCCATTCGTCAGGGCTGTCGAAGGGGGGTGTAGCGATCCCGAACGCCACACCAAAGCCAAGAGCCAGAGTCAAGAACACCGCTTCAGGTGAGAGGTCGTTTAGCATGTGAGTTGCCCTCTACACGAACCCCGGCGGAGGGCTATTCCGGCGTAGGAGACTTGAATTGATTCAGGAAACAGGCGTTCCCCATGCTTCGATTGAGGATATAGAATCCGCCCTCGCGTGAGAAGATGTTCCCAGATACGAAGAAGCGGTCGCCTCGAGGTGTCCCAGCATCGAACAGAGAAGGAGCGCGGCCGGCTGTGGCATCGGCGCGGGTGTAGCCGGCAAGCTCGAGCATGGTGGGGAAGATCTCAAATTGGCTTGTTTGGTCGAGGAGTTCCGGGACGAACAGGTCACGAACCTGGGCCCGTGTGGATTCGCCGAATGCGAGCATCAGCAGTGGGATTGCTGCCTGCGAGGATGGCGGATCGACGGAGGTGGCATGGGGCGTGAAACGACGGGCATTGGGGCTGTTGGTTGATCCAAGGCTCTGACCGTGATCGGCCGTATAGACGACGAGCACCTCGCGGCCCAGCTTCTCCAGAGCCTGAGACAGCTCCATCAGATAACGGTCGGTACTCCAGGCGATGGCGTTTCGGTACGCGGTCCTGGTGCGTGCAAGGTCTCCGGCCCCAGGGGCAGCATGGAAAACAGCAATTTGAGGCGAGAACTTGTCGCTGTAGGGGAGGTGGGCTCCATTCTTCAGTACATAGGTGAAAGAGCGCTCGGCGGACTCGATCTGCTCCACGGTCCACTCGATCGTTACCGCGTCGAGGGCATGTTCGGGGAGTTCGGGATGCACCTCGCGGACTTGTCGATGAGTGTCGATGCCTTCGAGGTCGAATTGGGTCATGAAGTTGGGCGGGCGGCTCGAGTAGGACTGCGCATCGAACAGTGCCGTTCGGAACCCCGCGCCGCTCATGTAGGCAAAGAGATTGGCATCGCGAAGTGAGCGCAGTTCCGTGTCCGGGAGAGCATCTGCCGAGAGACCCGCCTGTAGCAGGAGGTTCGTGCTCGAGCTCAAATTCGAAATCGCAGAGGCGATACCGAAGTTGAAGACGCGGGAATCGGGCCCGCCCAGCCACGGTGTCGTTTCCGGATGTCCTCCATTGATACCGAGCCAATGTCCAGAGATGCTCTCGTCCATGACCAACACCAAATGCGATGCAACAGGTGGCTCTTTCGTTTCGAGGTTCGGTTCGTCACGGCGGCCGTAGTAGGGAACGCTGTGGAGCCAGGCCCAGCGCGCGAGCAAGGGCACGCGAACGGGTGCAGGGGCTTGGTAGACTTTTCCGAAGCTTCGATCGACCACCCGGTCTGCCGCCCAGGCGACTCCTAACGCCAGTAGCAATAGAACCAGTCCGCCGCGGCGGAAGGCGGCCTGCCGCGCCCAGAACCCGAAGGCCACGGTACTCACCGCCACTGCGCTGACGGCGCCCATGTAGCCGGGCGCAAAGAAGGCAAGTGCGTCGGGAGCAAACGCCGATTCCGACCAAAGGATCGCGGCTTCGTGGTGGCCGAAGCCGCTGTCGTTCACCGCTCGGAAGCCCACGTGCACTGCGGTCAGGAAGCCTCCCAAGGCGAGGGAGATGATGCGGACAAATCGCCACGGGTGCAGCAGAAGCGCGACCAGGCCTGCGATACAGGCCATGTATGTGAACGCAAACACCGTTGCGTTGAATCCAGGGCGCTCCGTATCCCTTCGATCGAGCTGAAAGCGCGTCATGTGGAAGAGATCGAACTGGTCGGCGATACAGAGGGCCAGAAGGAGTACTGCGGCAAATGCGATGCGATGCCGGTTCTGCTGTTTCATGGCGGCTTCCGTCAAGGCGTCCGGCCGGAGTCCTTCGCGGGGGGAGCGCAGAATCGCTCGATAAACTTCCAGGAGTCGCCGAGCCATCGGAGAGCGCTCTCCTCGGCCTCGGGCTGGCCGGCTCGGGTGATCGGTCCATTCACGATCACCGTCGTGACTGCCGGCGTGCCGTGTCGGAGAACGCCAAGAAAATTGAGCAGGTGGGACGCCATCGGATTCGAAGATGGGGTCAGGCCGTAGGCCTGGATGTAGGCGATCAACTGCGGCGGTTGCTTCGTGAAGTCCTCGACGATGTGCACCGGAATGGAAGTGCCATCGACATCGATCGACTCCAATCGGTGATGCTCCGCATCGATTTGTGGGGCCACCAGGGTCACGGGTCTCAGCGCCATATTCAAGACGTCGAAGCTCCGGACGATCTCGTACTCGAAGGGAGCCTTCCTTGAGATTGGATTGGAAAACGTGCCCTCAGTTCGCATCAGGTAGCGGCTATCAGGTCCCAGCTCCTTCGTCTCGAGGTGTTTGGCACCTGGTATCAACGAGGTCACGGAGAGGGTCTGGGGATGGGCGCATGGATCGAATCGATGTGGGCGTACCGTCAGGATCGCGACCAGGATCGCAGTGACACCGAGCAAGCCGGCGATGGCGAGCACGAATCGGCGGCTGAGCAGGCTCACGAGGCTGCCTCCTCGGACGGATTCTCTCGGGCGAGCGCGAAGAGCCCGACAAGCACGATCACAAACGCTCCAACGCCCGTCGCTTCGTGGATCGGTGTCTCGAGAGTCCACTGCCCCACGAAATGGGCGATCAGCACCAGAGCGAGGACGCGCGCGATGTTGGCCGCCAGGGCCAGGAATGGTGCAACGAGGAGGATTGTCAGTTTCCGGGCCTTCGACCGGGCCATGAACGCCAGGATCAGGGCGACCGCGATCGAAGCGTACATCGTCGAAAAACCGCTACATGCCTCTGCGACGACGAAGGACCCCGACGATAGTCGCATCACCGTGTCTTCCCTGAGCACGGGAATCCCCAATAGCCGCAGAAGAGGCTCGACTCCGCTGGCAGTTGCATAGCGCAGCCCCATATGCGTCGAGAGGGTGATAGGTACGGGCGTCATCAGCAGCGACAGTACGAGGGGGACAGCGAGCCGGCGGGTCCTCTGGATACCCACGAGCAGCAAGCTGAGGGCCGGGAGCGACAGCAGCAAGCCCGCCATTCCCAGGTACCTCGTGCCGAGTATCGCATCGAGGATCGAGGCCGTAGCTGCGACGGCTAGGATCGGAAGGCCCCAGGATGAGCTCTCGGGTTCACTGCCCACGTCGTTCCGAAGAAGGCTCCAGACGAGGTATCCCATGATGAACGGCATGAAGATGCCGTGGTCGTTGGCCCAGACGCTTCGCGTCCACTCCGACCACATCCAACGAAGCGTGGGCCAGAATGCAGCCGCCCAGAGGGCGATGAGCCCTGCCCAAAGCAGCATCACTCCAAGCGGCTGCTTTGGATTCCCCGGCTCTTCGGCTCCAACCTCCTCCGGAAGATGTCGTCGGCGGCGCCAGAAATACACTGCGCCAGCCACGGCGGCACCGATTAGCAGAGACGGTCCGAGTTCGTTGGGAGTAAGAGGACCGAACGCGATCACCGCGGTGATCACCACGCCCAACGCGACTTCGCGGATATTTGCCCGGCTCACGCTTCTCCTCGGGTGCACACTGGACCGCATCGGCGCGCCGGGCCACCTCATGTGAGATGCCCAATGCGGACCGGGGGTGACGAGACTATCGAAGCCTTGCGCGGTTCCCCCATCCCAACGGGGGTTTCGGCCGTTCCTGTGTGTCCCCGCGGGGAGCCCTCTAGCGCAGGCTGTGGAGGAGATGGACAGCGAGATCTCGCCGGTCCGTTTCGCTGAGCGCCAAGACCGGCATCGGGGGGGTCGGAGCCAGGAAGAAGGCCGCCAGGCTCGCCAGGTCGTAGCGTCCCCGGACCTGGGTGAGCGGAACTGCGACCACGCCCGGTTCGGCTCGTTCCTGCTCGTGGCAACCCGCGCAGGCGAATGCATCGTAGAGGGCGGCCCCTCGCATCGCTGCGGCCTCGCGATCCGCGCTGGAGAGCCCCCGGAGCGGATCCGCCACTGCTTCGGCTGAACCCGATTGGATCCGACGCGAGCTCTCACCCCGCGCCACCCGGTAGACCACGCCTGCGTAGTCGTCCGCCACAAAGATGCTGCCATCTGGCCCCTGGGCCACGTCGGACGGGCGTCCCATGACGTCTTCGGCCTCGAGGAAGCCCCAGAGGAAATCACGCTCGGTGATCTCGCCGTCGGCTCCCCAATGAAGGGAGACGACCTTGTAGCCGTCCTTCTGGGTGCGATTCCACGAACCGTGAAGGGCGGCCAGTGCGGCTCCGGCGTAGTCGCCAGGTTCGTCGTTTCCGAGGAAGACGAGCCCGAGCGGCGCATTGTGGGCTCTGAACGCGTGAACGGGCGGGATCGACGCGGCGACGCGAGCCTCGTGGCCCGCTCCGACGTCCGGGTCGACCACCCGATCGCCGTGAGCAAAAGGCCAGCCGTAGTCCGCATCCGCGACGACGTGGTTCAATTCTCCGGGCGGGATGTCGTCGCCGAGCAGGTCGCGGCCGTTGTCCGTCGCGTAGAGGTCGCCCGTCGACGGCTGCCAGTCGAAGCCCACCGCATTGCGCAGGCCCCGGGCATGGATCACGCCGTTTCCACCCGCAGCCGGGAAACGCAAGATCGCCGCGCGTCGTGCGTCTTCCTCGATGCAGACGTTGCAGCTCGACCCCACACTCACGTACATGTCGCCGTCCGGGCCGATGCGAACGGTCCGGGTCCAGTGGTTGCCGCCTTCGGGAAGCCCTTCGACGACCCATTCCCTCTCGCCTTCGACCGCTCCAGTTCCTTCATCGAAACGAATACGGAAGACGGCGCTGGCCTCGGCGACATAGAGCCAGCCGTCGTGTAGATCCATGCCGTGGGGGCTGTCGAGCCCCGTGAGGAGTTCGCGCTGGCCGTCGGCGCGGCCATCTCCATCGCGATCACGTTCGAGGAGCTGGATGCTCCCCTGGCGCGGCAAGCTCACCAGCAGATCGCCGCTGCCGGTGGGCCTGAGCCAACGGGCCTGGGGGAGTTCGGCGTAGATCCCTACGCCGTAGCCGGGCGCGACCTGGATGCGCTGCCGGACGGTCTCGGAGTCGGGCGGATCGATCCCCCAGCCGAACATCGAACTCAGCAACGGGGCGTTGACGGCGAACCGCTCGGGCAGGAGGCTGCTGCATGGCGCGCACGCACCGAGGCAGACAGCGAGCAAGGCGAGAAGAACGCGGCTCAGCTGGGGCATGGCGGGGCACAATAGCCCTCGGTGAACACCCAAAAGCGGCCATACGTGATCACCTGAAAACCGGCCATAGAACGGGGAGTCGTCCAGGACGTTGAGGCGGGCGAGGCGGATAGCCTCGCCGGCCATGGCAAATGTCTTGGACGCAGAGAAACAG
>JAAETT010000493.1 GCA_024228115.1 bacterium | reverse complement strand
CAAGTCAATCCGATACCGCTTCTTCGACATACGGGCCCCATGAATCGGCCCGCGACACGGCGAGAACCGATTGGCTGCGGGGGACGCAGTGCTTAGCATGACAACACTTCCGCCTTTGGTCGATACAAGGGACTAGGAGGGCCAAGACTGCGGCGCCCGGGAGCGCCGTGCGCCGCCCTAGGATCGGGTTGAGTCCTCTCGCCTCCTCACGTCCAGTGCAATTGCTCATATCGCTGCTTTCCCCTTGGTATATTCTGAAATCGAATATTCGAACACAAGACTCACCCTTCGAGCCGTGCCGATGGAGGTCACGCGTCGCCCCGCCTATCGGCGGTTCTTGAAGCGCCTCAAACGGGCGCGAGAAGACGCTGGCCTGACCCAGATCGAGGTTGCCCAGCGGCTCCGTCGAAGCCAGGCCTTTGTCTCCAAGAGCGAGAGTGGTGACCGGCGAGTCGATGTCATCGAGCTACAGGCTTTCGCCCAGCTCTATGGAAAACCGGTCCAGCACTTCTTTGATCGCAACTGAGACCGTATTCCATATCCGAATATTGACTCGAACGAGAGCCTCTCGCAACTATTCTCTTGCCCCCGCAAGAAAGCCCCTCCCCAGCCCTCAGGGGACCGTCGCGGGCTTCAAGTCTTGTCCTTGCCGGCCCCATTTCTGCCCGTGCGAGGCGTCGGGCCTCGCTGGGCTTGCCATGGGCGCTCTTGGCTCTCGGCTGGTGAAACCTGAATCGACAGCTTCCAGCTATCACCACATTTCTCGAAGAATGATTGAGAGGCTACGCCGACTTGCCAGTCTTCGCCGACTACGGCGGCGGCGATGGATTCCATCGACGCCAGCATGCCTGCCCGGCAGGCGGCGAGGCTGCGCTCCCCTTCGAAGGCGCAAGAGCAGGCGCTTCACGGCGCGCTCTGAGTCGGGAAAGGGGCGATCAGCGCGGCCATCCGGCGGCCCAACGTGGGCCAATCCGTTGCGATCATCTCGCCGAAGCGCAAGACGATCAGGTCGCGTTCCGGAACCAGCACAACATACTGGCCGCCGTTGCCGGTCATCTGAAACGCACTACCGGGTGCGCCGGGCAGAGGATCGACCTGCTTCCCGCGGGCTGGAAGATTCAGCCAGAAGTGAGCACCGTAGATTCCGTTGTTGTCGACCGGTGCGCGGGTGCGTGAAAAATCCACCCAGCCTGCGGGAAGGATACGCCGGCCGTGCCATTCACCGTCGCGTAGGTAGAGCAGACCAAGGCGCGCCCAATCCCGAGCTGTCGCCCAGACGTGGCTGCCACCAACCAGTTGGCCGCGGCTGTCGGATTCGGCGATGAGGCTCTTGATCCCGAGCGGGTCGAGCAATTCCTTTTCCATCCAAGCCCTGGTGGCTTCACGGCTGGGGCCTGTCAGGCGTGAGACGATGCCGCCAAGAATTGCACTGGTTCCCGTCGAGTAGGCCCAATGGGTCCCGGGGTCGTGCAGGAACGGAACGTTGGCCGCATGGCCCGCCATGTCTTG
>JAAETT010000492.1 GCA_024228115.1 bacterium | reverse complement strand
TCTCACGCGCCAAGTCCAAGCCTGGCAAGACGATCGCAACCGAACGACGAAGGGCGTCGACTGGCAATTCACGACCCAACAAGCCCGCGTGAAACTGCGACGACTCTACCCCCAGCTTTTGGTGTGACAAGGGACTAGGATGGTCGGCCGCGCACGCAGCTTCCCGTAGTCGAGCAGCGGCAGCAGGTGACACGCGTGGTCGCCGCCAATGGCGGCGATGACCGCTCGGACCTCCTCGTCCGCGAAGAACTCGTGCAGGTCCGCTACGCGATTCTCTGCTGTGTCGGACACGAAACCGTGATGTTCGAGCGCATGACGCCCCAGCTTGACCCGAAAGCCGAGCGACTCGAGCTTCGCGACGCCGCGTTCCACACGATGCGGAAAGACGCCCGCACCGCCCCACGACGGGCTCACGATGCCAACAACGTCACCAGGTCTCAGGCTCGGTGCCTTCAGTGTCTCGCGCATGATGGTCCTTCCTTCTCCGCTGTGCTTCACACTTTGGGTCGTAGCCTCGCTCGAACCTCCGGGAAGCAATCCTCGTTGGTCTATCAAAAAAGTGGTTGCGAAAGAGCTACTTAGGGTCCTACCTCTCAAGGATGAAGCCCGCGAAGCAACATCATGTCAACTATCTGCCTTCTCCCCACCCGACCGCTTCCGCCGCTTCGCGAAGTCCACACCGGTTAGATTCCTAGCCAGTGGAATGCTCGTTCACCATTCGCCCTGCCTCGCAACTCGACCTACAGGCGATTTTCGAGCTCATCCGAAGCACTCACGGGCCCTACGTCGAACCCCGTGGTTGAACACCCGGAGCAGAGTCGGCGCTCCTACCTCTACGCTGCAACGCGCGCCCGATTTCGCGATGCTCGGAAGGTCGCAATCTGAAGGTCCGCTTCGTCCCGGGTTGAAGGCGGTCGCGCCGGCGTAGCGCGTGGTCAGGCGGCACGTATGGCCCGGGCATATCGCAGTTCAGACAGCGGGTACCGCGTGTTCGCCGCCTCGATTCGCGTGCTGGCGTCTTCGGAGAAACCTAGCGAGCCGTAGAACTCCCTTGCTCGCAGATTGCCTTCAAGAACCCACAGGGTGCACATCTTGGCACCTTCCCGATTGAGGCGAGACAGCATTGCGGTCATGAGGTCGGAGCCAAAGCCGCGGCGCCAGTGGCTCGGATGCACATTGCAGGCGAAGACCTCCCAGGTGTCGGGGGGGCACGTCATCATCTTGAGAGGGCCCGAATTGTTGGCGATCACGAGAAACCGTAGAAATCTGATCATCTAGCCGTGGTCGCGCGCGAGTGCTGGTTTCTCGTCAGAACGGCGAATCGGTGTCGGTCGGATCGGTGTCGAGTTCGCGATCGAGAGCCGCGAGGTAGTGTC
>JAAETT010000491.1 GCA_024228115.1 bacterium | reverse complement strand
TCTCACGCGCCAAGTCCAAGCCTGGCAAGACGATCGCAACCGAACGACGAAGGGCGTCGACTGGCAATTCACGACCCAACAAGCCCGCGTGAAACTGCGACGACTCTACCCCCAGCTTTTGGTGTGACAAGGGACTAGGCGTCGTCGCCTCAGCGCTACTCGTCGCCCTTTCCGGCTGTGTGCCCGGCGCGCCTCAGATTTCCGCCCCGGCCCACGAGAGCGCCGCTCCGAGCACCGGGGTGGTTCCTGTGGACATCTCCCTCGGCGTTCCGCTCCTACCGCAGAGCAACCTCAAGGTGACGCTCCTCTCCGGGATCGACGCACCTCCCGTCGGAGTCGTCCTGCTGACCGACCCGGCTGCGAACCGGGTCCAGGTCTCGGGTTCCCAGGCGACCGCCCTGCTTGGCCCGGCCGATCTCGCGGAAGGACGGAACACGCTTTTCGTCAGCCTCGATCGTGACGGCAACGGAACTCCGGAGCACACCGTCAGCGCCACCTTTTCCTGGGAGCCGAGCCTCGACTTCGCGGGGGAAGAGGAATGTGAATTCCTGGACCGCCATCGCTGTCTGCTCCCGTTTCCGTCCGATCACTTCACGAGCCCCGATCCCGTGACCGATACCGGGCGGCGGGTTTCCTTCCCGATGAGCGCGACGCCGCCCACTCTCATCGGAATCCACGTCGACCCGACCGAGTTCAACCGGAACGATGGCTTCAGCCCCGGCCCGATGATCACCGTCATGGTGCCCGGGGTCGATCTCGTCCAAAGCGGGGCCGCCCCGATCGAGGACATCGGGAGTTCGATCAACGATCCGGATACCGCCGTCGTCCTGGTGCGGGCCAGCACCGGGGAGCGACAGCTCCTGTGGGCCGAACTCGATTCCGGAGCCACAGGTTCGGAACAGCCCGCCTTGCTGATTCGTCCGGGGGTGAACCTCAAGGACGGTGAGCGCTACATCGTTGCGCTTCGTCACCTCCGCGGTTCGGCAGGCGAAGACCTGACACCGGAGCGTCCCTTCCAGGTCTACAGGGATGGCATTCCCACCTTCCTGCCGCTGATCGAAGACCGTCGCCCGGCGATGGAGTTGATCTTCGGCACCCTCGAAGGCGCGGGCATTGCGCGCTCGGAGCTGTATCTCGCCTGGGATTTCACGGTGATCAGCAAGCGCAATATGTCGGAACGCCTCCTCCACATGCGCGATGAGGGGTTCGCGAACCTTGCGGGCGCCGCGCCGGTCTTCCATATCGATACGGTCACGGAGCACTCGCATAGCCAGCTCTTCCGCATGATCGAAGGCCGCTTCGAGGTGCCTCTGTATACGACGAACGGGGGACTCCCCGGCGCGCGCCTCAATCCCGCTCAGGTGGCGGGAGGCCCCTTGCTCGATCCGGACCGCCTTCCGGAACAGGTCAAGGACGGCCTCGGGAACCCCGTCTTCTATCAGGCCAACTTCCTCTGTGTCGTTCCGAATGCCGCGGTGATCGATCTCGGAGGGGGCGCACTCGCCGCCAATCCCGCGCGCCCCAGCCTCTATGGGCACGGGCTGCTCGGGGAACGCTTCGAAGCCCGGTCCAGCCACAACCGGGACTTCGCGGACCAACACAATTTTCTGTCATGCGCGACCGATTGGATCGGAATGGCGGATGACGATTTCGGTCACATCCTGACCGTCATCCTCACCGATTTCTCCGTCTTCCCGACACTGCCGGATCGAATGCAGCAGGGTTTTCTCAACACCCTCTTTCTCGGGCGGCTGCTGGTTCATGCGAACGGGTTCGCCTCCCATTGCGCTTTCCAGGCGGTTGATTGGGCACCGGTCGCGGGGAACGACTGCCCTGCGAGTGGGGAACTGCTCTTCGATCAGAGTGAGCTCTTCTACGACGGGAACAGCCAGGGCGCCATTGCAGGCGGCGGCGTGACAGCCTTCGCCCAGGATTGGACTCGCGCGGTGCTCGGCGTTCCCGGCATGAACTACAGCACGCTCCTGCATCGGAGCGTCGACTTCGCGCCGTTCAACGACATTCTCTCCGCGGTCTACGTGCCCCGGATCGACCAACTGCTGGTCCTCGACATGGCGCAGATGCTCTGGGATCGGACCGAGGCCAGCGGGCACGCGAACCATCTCACCAGCGATACCTACCCGGGGACGCCGCCACACAAGATCCTGCTGCACGTCGCCTACGGGGATCATCAGGTTGCCCCGGTCAGTGCCGAGGTCGAGGCGCGTACGATCGGCGCCAGCATCCACCTGCCGGCCAGGGCCACAGCCGATCCGGTGGAGGTGGCGCCCTACTTCGGTATCCCCGCCATCAGCGCCTATCCGTTCGACGGCTCGGCCTTGATCATCTGGGATAGTGGCACCGCGACCCCGCCGCTCGAGAACATCCCGCCGAACGTCGGCCAGGATCCCCACGAGACCCCGCGCCGCGACGCGCAGGCCAAGCAACAGAAGTCCGACTTCCTCCAGACGGGCGGCGCCGTCACCGATGTCTGCGGAGGCCTGGCCTGTACGGCCGTCGATCCGTGAGCGCGCCCCTGGCCGGGTAGTCGGAGCCGACAGAGAACCGACGCTGGTTCGCTGCGATCTCGGGTGCAGATCCGAGATCATTGCGGCCCTCTGAGGGCGATTCCACGCACGCCGCTCTGGGCTGATAGGAATGGTTTTTCCGTCGCTTGGGAAGTTGCTTTCTCAGTGGCAATGGCTGATGCCCCGGGAGTTTGCCGCAAGCACTGCAACTCCCTGAAAAACAACGAATTCCTCTCGGCGAGCATCCCGGACTCCCTCGGCACGGCAGTTGCACATGTGGCGCCATGGGAAGGGGTGCCGTCAGGCGCCAAGGCGTCGGTCTGCCTCTTCTCGGAGAGACACGACCGGCGTTTTGTTTTTGCAGTCCAGGCTGATCCGGGACCTGCGGAATCGGGCGGCGCAAAAACACGGACAACTCAAGGGGAATCGGATGTTGGCTCAATCGAAGCACCTCGGCCTGATCTTGCTTGCAGCAGCGCTGCTCTGGCTCCCGTCCGCCGCCGGGGCCTCGCCCCTCGGGCTCCAGGTCGGCGACGTCATCAGCTCGCTCGAGTGGGACGCCCTCCAGGACATCTCGGGCGGACCGGGCGGAGATGGTGGCAGCTTCACCACCACGGGCACCAACACGGGCGACACGACGATGGACGGCCGCATCACGTCGGCCGCCCTCTCTGCCGGCCCTTCCACTTCGCCGATCCTGCTGAGCGGAGTCAACTTCTCGCTCGAGGCGTCGCTGAGCGCGGTCTCGATCGACCCCTTGGGCGGCACCCTCTTCCTCGTGTCGACCACCTTCGTCGGCGTGACCGGCGACGACATCACGATGACTGACGGCACCGGGACCATCCTCACGGCCGAGCTCGCCAGCGGCTTCGTGATGGGTGGCATCTACGACCTCTCCGGAGGCCTTCCCGACGCCACCGCCGTGGCCAACGCCATCGGCATCACCATCTCGGGCGGGGACGCGGCCCTGGTGGCCGCACTGGGCGGCATGGGCGGCGGGGCCACCCTCAACCTCGACGGCACGATCTTCGACTTCGTTCCCGGCATGGCCGCGATCCTGGCCGACTTGCCGGACCCGGAAATCGACGAGGACTTCAGCTACTCGGGCACCGGCACCATCCAGCCGAGTGCACCAGTGGCTTTCCCGGAGCCGGGCACGATGGTACTGATGGGGCTCGGCGTCCTGGGACTCGTCCTCACCGGTTCGCGAAGCCCGGTCCTAGGCATTGGAGAACGATCGTTAGGGTTCCTTCGGAACTGGACCAGGTTCAGGTTCCGGATGCGGAATTGCGGGGGTTGGAAATGCAGAGAGCAGTCGAGCTGATGCGGTGTCTAGCGCTGGGGGCGGCACTGGTACTCGTCGCCGGGGCGGCCCAAGCCGTCTCCATCGGCGGGACGGACGCACAGAGCCAGTACACGGCATCCAGCGGCATCTTCACCTTCGACGACACCGTGAGCGGGACTGCAGAGCGGGGCACCGTCACCACCGCGGACAACCCGGCTCTGGCCGCTCTCGTCAGCGGTCGTATCGATCTCGAAATCAAGCTCGATACGAGTGGATTCAACCCGGCCACCGATCTCATCACGGGCGCGAGCTTCATTGGAACCGGCCCGGCTGCCGAAATCCTCATCTGGGATTCCACCGAAACGATCGTGCTTCTCTCTTTCGACGTCACCTTCGTGAACGTCACCAATGCGCTTCCCTCGGAGATCGCTCCCCCGGGCGGGACGATCATCGTCGGAAACCCGGTGGCCAGCAGCTACGGAACCGATTCCGCGTTGACGGTCGCGGGCGGGACGATGGCGGCTGCGGCGGGCGGCATCGGTACGCAGGCGGTGCTCCACATCAATATCTCCGATCCGGTGCCGACATTCGATCTTGCTGACCTTTTCAACTATCTCGACAGCGATTTCACCGTCGGCCTCGACGTGGGCCCGACGAGTGAGGTTGTCTGGGAGATCGAGCTGCTGGTGCCCGAGCCGGGTACGGTCCTCCTGCTAGGGATGGGCATCGCGGTGTTGGCTTCCCGAAGGCGCTCTGCCTGACGGCGCTTGGCTTCGGCTGATCGCCGGGTCGGGTTTCCGGAGGGTCGGACTCGCCCAGCGGGCCGGCCGGATGGGCTGGACAAGCTGGAAACCGACCGATGCCCATTCGAAACCGCCCCTCCACAGCCGCACGCACTTTCCATGTGGTGGGAGTGTTCATTGTCGGCGTTTTGGCAACAGCGGCTGCCGCACAGCCGCTTTCCGGGGATCTTGACGGCGACGGAACCGTCAGTGCCAGTGACGAAGCCTTGCTCCAAGGGCTCTACGGCGCTGTGCTGGGAGATGCCAGTTACGATCCGGCTGCCGACGTCAACGCGGACGGCAAGATCGATCATCGAGATCTTGCGCTGTTCGGTAGTGCGTTCGGAAGCACGGGTGGGGACCCGGACACGAGCGCACCCTCCCTCCTGGTCACTCTGAACGACATCCCGGACGATCAGAACGATCTGCTGGTGGTCCCGCCGGATGCGTTCCAGGTGACCCTCGGATTCGACAGCGCAGGTGGCAGCGTCGTCGATCGCTCGACCCTCTCGGTGACCTGGAGCGAAGATGTTGAGGGCTACCCGTCCGGGAGCGAACTGGCGGCGCTGTTCTCTTCGTCGCCAACACGTGGGTTCTACGAGGTGCCGGCCGGAAGTGATCTCCCGCGGACCTCCCACTACCTGACCGTCTCCATCGAGGACGCGGCCGGGAACCAGAACCAACAGGTCTATGGCTTCGCGGTGCGCGACTTTGGCCTTGGTGCGCCGATGGGCTCGCAGCAGCAGATCTTCCTCGATTTCGACCAGGATCGGAGCCTCGGCACCGAGATCGACTTCCTGGAGGATCTCCGCGAGTTCGGTCTGTCGTCGACGGCGGATCTCGTCCTCGAATCCCAGGTGCGCGACCGCATCGTCTCCGAGATCCTGGAGCGCGCCCATACCCTCTACGGACGGAATGCCGACGGAAGCCCGGGCACCGATCCCGTGAACATTGTATTCAGCGATTCCGCACCGGGTGGCGCCTACGCACGCCTCTGCGTCGGGGGGGAATCTCCCACTTCGTCGATCTATCTCGGGCTCACCCCCCTCGACGAAGGGAACCTGGCCGACAACGAGAACACCTGTACGAGCGCGCAGTACGGAGTGTTCCCCCAGGCGATCGACAACTTGTGGGCGAGTGAGGCCTCCTACCAGCAGCTCTTTACCCCGGTCGACCCCGACCTGGGCGGGACGCCAATCGGTGAGAACCCTCTCGATAGCGTGGTCCTCGACACCGGTTTCGACCCGAATCAGGCGACTTCTGCGCAACTCGCGCGCTGGAGCGATGTCGAGGCGGCGATCACCGACTTCTCGAGCTTGCTGGGGACCGTCGTGGCCCACGAGACCGGCCATCTCCTGGGCCTTACGGCCCACGGCGCTCCTCCGGCGGGTCTCTACGGCGGCACGAGTGGATCCAATGCCGATCACAATGTGACCTCGTCCGGCACCACGCCGACCGAGAACTTCGTGATGAACGCGGGAGGTTCGTTCAGCTTCGATGAAGTCACAGGAGGCGGTGGTCAGCCCCTTCCTGCCTTTCGCCCCCTCTCCTGGGCCTATCTGCGCGACCGGGTCGCCCTCAACTCGCTCGTAACCGGGCTCTTCTCGCCCCCCGTTCTCTCGCAGGTGCCCCCGAACCCCGCGACCTATCCAATGGGCCTGTATACCGTCGATATCACGATTTCAGGGGCGGACTTCATGGCCACCCCGTCGATTCGCGTGCTGCGTGAGGGGAGCCCCACCTGGGACGTGGTCAACAACGTGGTCTTCGTCGACCCCCAGACGCTCACGGGTACGCTCAACTCCTTCGTGGTGATCGCCGACCCGAACCCCTACGACGTACGGGTCACGAATCCTGACGGGCAGCTGATCGAACTCCTCGACCATCTGCTGGTGACGCAGGAATGAAGCGCCTCCTCATCCCCCTCCTCCTGGCGACGATTCTCCTCTCGGGTGTCACCTGCGGAAATGAAAACGAATCCGAGGGCAAGGCGGTCGTCTGGTTCAGCCCGCCTGGCCTCTCCGTCGCCCCCCTCGAGATGTTCGAGCTGGAGGTATGGGTTTCGACGTCGGAGACCGCCCAGGCGTACGAGTTCTCGCTCCAGTACGACCCCTCCCACGTACTCATCTATGGCATCGAACCCCACTCCGACTTCGATGACGATGGCCAGTTCTTCATCGATCCGCAGATCGACCTCCCCGCCGGCACGCTGAGTGGAGTCGTCGATCTTCGCCGCGGAAGCGCGGCGGGCGTGACCGGGACCTTCCGGATCGCGACGCTCTCCGGATGGAGTTACACCGACGGAGAAACGACCATCATGCTCTCCAGCGGAGGGATTGCGGCCGAGGACGGGACGGAGCTCACCATCTCCAGTTACAATTCCGTCGTCATTGTGACGCCCTGAATCCCGCGCGCTTCGGGCTGTGAGGAAGACCTAGGACAGCCAGCGTGGAACCCGCTTCGCGTAGGCTTCGTACTCGGCACCGAAACGCTCGTGGAGGCCCGGTTCCTCGAATTTCACCACGAAGAAGTGCGCGAGTGCGAAGAAGCCGGCTGCGTAGAGTACGAGGGCTGGGCAGGCAAAGGCCCAGGCTTCGGCCAGCATGATCACGACGTAGAGCAGGTACATCGGGTTGCGGGACCATCGGTAGGGTCCTTCGATGACGAAGGCTCGCGGCGGATCGAAGGGTGCCGGCGTTCCCCGGCCGAGCCGCACGAATTGGACCACCTGGATGGCCAGGACCATGAGCGCAAGGCCGAGTGCGGCTCTACCGGCCAGCGATGAATGATTCCAGCCGTCCGCGAAGCCGCTGCCCGACGCCCACAGGACGAGCCACGGGCCGAGCACGAAGAACATCGCCGCGAACCAGGTCATCACAGCGAGGGTCTTCCCTGCGATCACGGCTCCAGGCCGACCGTTCCGGTCCGGTGCAGTTCGAGCACGCGAGCGATGTCGTGATCCTGTCGCCGGTCTTGTTCGAGGCCAGGCACGGCTTTGCGCACGGCATCTCGAAGCAACCCGGCGCGACGGCCCGGAGCCTGCCCTTCGCGCTCGCGCAGGTCGACTGCCTGGCAGACAGCCAATACCGCAATGGCGCTCACGGTCTCCGTAAGCTCTGCGATTCGAAGACCATCCCGGGCGGCGATCGTGCCCATGCTCACCTTGTCCTGATTGTGGGATTCAGTGCTCCGGCTGAACGCCGCGGCGGGCATGGTCAGCTTCAGCGCCTCGGCCGTGAGGGCCGAAGCGCTGATCTGCATGGCCTTGAAACCGTGGTGGACGAGAGCGCCGTTCCCGGTTCTTGCAACCAGGTTCTCTGGGAGGCCATCACTCGTATCGGGGCAGCAAAGCAGGGTGAGCTGGCGATCGAGGAGATCGGCCACGCTGGCGATCGCGGTCTTCAAGGTGTCCATGGCGAGGGCGACATGACCACCGTAGAAGTTGCCGCCGTGCAGGACGTCGCCGCGCTCCGGATCGACGAGCGGGTTGTCGTTCACGCCGTTCACTTCGATCTCGAGCAGGTCTTTGGCGAAGGCTGCGGCATCGAGTAGCACGCCTAACACGTGAGGTGCGCAGCGGATCGAGTAGCGATCCTGGAGTCGGCCCTGGACCAGGTCGTCATGGCGCTCCAGGTCTCCGCGAATCCAGCTGGCGGCCCGTTCGGTGCCCGGATGGGGCTTCCACGAGAAGACCCGCGCATCGAAATGACCCGGATTGCCGTGGCATACCTCGCTGACGACGGCCGTGACCGCGGCCGCAAGCCGCGCCAGGCGCTCCGCCTGCTCCCAGACGAGACAGCCGAGGGCCGCCATCATGCTGGTGCCATTCATCAAGGCCAGGCTCTCCTTCGGGCCAAGCAGGAGAGGTTCCACACCCAGCTCGGCCCAGGCGACATCGGCCGCCATGAGCCGCCCGCCGAGGGTCACCTCGCGTTCGCCGATCAGCATGGCGGCGAGGTACGAGAGGGGCGTCAAATCACCGCTGGCCCCGACCGAGCCCTCGGCGGGAATGCGCGGCAACAACCGATGCTCGAGGACCAGGCACAGGCGCTCGAGCAGCGCCTCGCTCACGCCGGAGTGCCCGCGGGCGAGAGAGGCCGCCCGTACGACGACCACGGTGGCCGCCTCTTCCTCGTCGAGGATGCGCCCCGTGCCGCAACCGTGGAAGCGCAGCAGCTGATGGGGCATTTCCTCCTGCAACTCCTGCGGGATCGCATTGGCCACGGAAGCGCCGACCCCGGTCGTCACGCCGTACACAGGGCTGCCCTCGGCGAGCCGGGCTCGGACGGCCTCCTGCCCCGCTCGCAGCCGGCGGCGATAGCCATCGTCCTCCCAAAGGGCGAGGTGGCGCTCGCCCCGGGCGAGGGCCAGCACATCGGGGAGCTGCAGCGGGTCCTGGCCCAGCCGGAAGGTCTCGGAATCCACGCCCTGATCCTACCGGAAGGTTTCGGAATCCACGCGCGGATCCTCTCCAAAGGGCTTGCGATGTCCCCCGGGGCCTGCCTCTGAGGTGTTATCGTCTGACGGCTGTGGGACGGTGGCAGAGGGCAAAATGGCGTCAGCTCCGAACGGGCCTGGCGTACGCGTACTATGGGCTTGGAGCGTTGGGCATCACGCTCTGGGTCGGGTTGCGCCGCCTGGTCGGCGCCCCGATGGGCCGGGACGCTGCACAGCGGATGCTTCGCCGGGCCTACGACAGCTTCGTCCGCTTGATGCTGGCGCTTCGCCTGTTTCGGCTGCGCAACGTGGGTATCGAGGCGCTCGCCGGGCCCGGACCGCGGCTGATCGTCGCCAATCATCCGTCGGCGATCGATTCCGCGCTGATCGTCCGGCACCTCTCCCAATCCGACAACTTCATGAGTCCGAACTGGGCCAGGGTTCCCCTGATTCGCAGTGTTGGCGAGGCTGTGGCGTTCATTCCCAGCGACGCCGCGCAGGCCTCCGTCGATGCTGCTGTGGACTGCTTGCGCAGTGGGCGGACTGTGGTGATGTTCCCGGAGGGCACGCGCTCGCCGTCGGGTGGCTTGGGTCGGTTCGAACGGGGAGCCGCCCATGTCGCGCTGCGGAGTGGTTGCGATCTTCTACCGGTCGTGATTCGAACGGACATCCCGATCTTGACGAAAGGCGAACGCTGGCATGAGGTTCCGGACCGGACCCCAGAAGTGGAAATGCGCGTGATGCCGCCGTTTTCGCCAAGCAAGGTCCTCGATGGGAGCGAGCCTCCGATGCTCGCTGCCCGAAAACTCACGGCCGCGTTGCGCGGCCACTACCTGAAGGTGCTCGATCTTGACTAGCGACGCGCTCCATCTGGAGATCAAGAAGATCATCGTCGAGTCTCTTGCGCTCGAAGACATCGCCCCCGAAGAGATCGAGACCGCAGCGCCGCTCTTCGTCGAAGGGCTTGGCTTGGATTCGATCGACGCTCTCGAGCTGGCGATGTCCCTGGAGGAGAAATACGGCGTGACGGTCGGCGACGATCCGGACGAGAACCAGAAGATCTTCTTCTCGGTGGAGAGCCTGGCGCAATTCGTCACGGACCAGCGCGGCTAGGCCGGGCTGGTCCGCCTTGTCTTCGACCGAGGAGATCTGGGGCATCGTGCGGAAAGTCCTGCGCGCCGAGTTCAAGTTCGCCGACGAGGAGCTGCGTCCTTCGGCTCACCTTGCGGACGATCTCGACCTCGATAGCGTCGATGCCGTCGCATTGCTGGTGCGTCTCGAAGATGAGGTCGACCTCGAGATCGACGAAGGCGACCTGCGGTCTCTCGTCACCCTGCAAGATGTCGTCGATCTGGTGGCGGCGCGGCTGGCCTGATCCGTGGCCTGCGTTCCCCTCCATCAGCTGCTCGCGCAGCCGCGCGCCGAATCTGCGCCGGTCGCGTGGGATCGCCGAGCGATCTATGACGTCGGCGGTTTCCTGCGACATGTCGGGGGATTGGCCCATCGGCTCGAGGAGCGACCGGGCTCGAAGATCCTGTTGGATACCACGAGTGCCTACGCCTTTGCAGTGGGCTTGTTCGCCGTCGCGCGGGTCGGCGGCGAAGCGTGGGTGCCTCCGAACCGCCAGGACGGGACACTTCGCGAGCTGTCGTCGTTCTGCGACGGCGTGCTCCGGGATCGCGGCGCCAGCGAGGCAGATTCCGGGGCAAACACCGGCACGGCGTTGGATCCCCTGGCCCACGCGGGTGACCCGTGGCCGATCGAGCTCGATCCTGAACGGCCCATCGTTCAGCTCTTTACTTCTGGCACGACCGGGCGCGCCAAGGAGATCCCCAAGGCGTTTTGCCATCTCGAGGAGGTGGTCGAACTCGAGCGTCGGATCGGGGCCGGTGTTCCGGTGGAGGCGCATGTCTTCGCAACGGCACCCCATCAGCATCTCTATGGTTTCTTGCTCCGCGTTCTCTGGCCACTTGCGACGGGACGCGCCTTCCAGGCCGAGAGCCTCCTGCGACCCGAGGAGTTGCTGCCCCGCATGGCGGATGTCCCTGTCTCGGTGCTGGTCGCAACACCGGCGCATCTTCGTCATCTGGCGGCTCGGCCCGAGCTTCGCGATCTCCGAGGGCGGGCCGTGCGTGTGGTCTCTTCAGGGGGGCCACTCCCACCTGCCACAGCTGCGAGCGTCCAGGCGGCTCTTGGCGAGCCGCCCTTCGAGATCTTCGGCTCCACAGAGACCGGCGGCGTGGCGACTCGTCGCCAACTCGCCGGGGAGGAGCCGCCGCGGTGGCGCCCGTTCGGGCAGGTCCAGGTGCGCCAGGATCCGACGTCGGGCCGTTTGCGCGTGAGCTCACCCTTCGTTTCGGTCGGTGCGGATCTCTCGCCTGACGGAACTCTCGAGTACGAGATGGGTGACCAGGCGGAGGTCGATGAGGACGAGCACTTCGAGTTGCAGGGCCGCGCAGACCGTGTGGTGAAGATCGGGGAAAAGAGGCTCTCTCTCTCCGACATGGAGAGCCGGCTTCGCGAGCACCCGTTCATCGACGATTGTGCGCTCGTCGCCGTCGATCGAAGCGCCGAGCAACGTGTGGCCGCGGTGGTCGTACTTTCACCCAGGGGTCTCGCTGCCAAGGCCGACCGTGATCGACGCAGCCTCGTGCAGGCACTCCAGAGCCAGTTGGCCGCGCATTGGGATCGGGTGCTCTTGCCTCGGATGTGGCGTTTCGTGGCAGCGCTGCCGACGGATGAACGCGGGAAGCTCCCGCGCGAGGCGCTCCTGGCCCTGGTTTCGGAGCGCCCCCGCGTTCCGGTCGTCCTCGGGGAGCGGAGGGAAGCCGATACGCTCACGCGGGATCTTCAGGTGCCGACGGATCTCGCTGCACTGGAGGGCCATTTCCCCGGCCAACCGGTCGTGCCTGGCGTCGCCCAGGTCGGCTGGGCCCTGGCGGCCGCGGAAGAGCTGGCCGGAGGCGAGCTGGGTCTCGCGGGCGTGGAGGCCCTCAAGTTCAAGGAGATGTTGCTTCCCGGGGGTCGCGTACGGCTCGAGGTGGAATTGGATCGACTCGGCGCTCGCGTGCGCTTTCGCATCCTCAACGAGGACCGTGAGCTTTCCTCCGGACGCCTGCTCCTGGCGGACGCCAAGTGAAACCGGCACTGCTGATTCCGGTGCACCAGCACGCCGAACCCCTGGCCGCAGTGCTGGAGGGGTTGGCCGGCCTGGGCATGCCGTGTTTCGTGATCGACGATGGAAGTGATGCTGCCAATCGCGAACGGATGGACGAACTGGCGCGCCTGTATGAGTTCGTCGAGCTGCATCATTGTGCGGAGAACCTTGGCAAGGGAGTGGCCCTGCGCAGCGGCTTCCGGCTGGCGGCCCATCGCGGGTACAGCCACGTGATCCACCTCGACGCGGATGGCCAGCATGCAACTGCCGAGGTCCCACGTTTTCTCGATGCCATGGCTGCACACCCCGGGGCCCTGGTGTTGGGCGCTCCTCGTTTCGATGCATCGGTTCCCAGGGCGCGATTGGCTTCGCGCCAGCTCTCCCGCGGTCTGGTCTGGCTCGCGACCCTCTCCTTCGCGATCGAGGATCCGTTGGTCGGCTTCCGTGGCGTTCCGCTGGAGCCCACGTTGGCGCTCCTCGATCAGGTGCGAACCGGGGATCATATGGAGTTCGAACCAGAGATGGCCGTGCGGCTGGTCTGGGCCGGGGTGCCGGTGGTCAATCTGCCCACGCCTATCGTGTATCCGAAGGGCGGCCATTCGAATTTCGATATTCTCTGGGACGATCTTCGGCTGGCGTGGCTCTACATCCGTCTCTTCTTCGGCATGCTCGTGCGAAGTCCACGGCTGGTCTGGAGCCGGCCGAAAGCTCTGGCAATGGAGGCGGGAGATACATGACCGCCGCAATGCCCCCGCACACGTCTTCTCCGACGCCCCCCCCTGCAAGCCCGGCCTGGGCGCAAGCCGCTGAATCGGGCTCGCTTCTCGCGGCCCGCCTCATGCGGGGGCTGTACCGCTTGCTCGGGCGCCGGTTCACGAGCGGCCTGTTGTGGCCGATTGCACTCTACTTCTCGGCGGTGGGTCGGGCCGGGCGGGTGGCGCAACGTCGCTATTTGACGCGTCTCCGATCCGCTGCACCCGAGCTGAATCTTCCCGCGCCATCCTTTGGAACCTGCCTCCGTCACACCCATGAGTTCTCGGTGAACATCTTCGACCGGATGGTCGCGTGGGGCGGCGAGCTCGATGACATCGAGTTCCTCCACCGCGGTAGCGAACACCTCTTTTCCCTGGCGGAGCAAGGGAAGGGCGCCATCTTGTTGGGCTCCCATCTCGGGAGCTTCGACATGATGCGCCTGCTGGCCGGGCGCCACGGCTTGGCGGTGAACGTGCTGATGTACACGCGCCACGCGGAACAGATCGGCCGCTTCCTGGCCCAACTCGATCCGAGCCATCCGGTTCGGGTGATCTCCCTGGATCCGTCTTCGACCCGCACCGCGTTCGAGATTCGCCAGTGCCTGGATCGGGGCGAGTTCGTCGGGATCCTTGGGGATCGGATCTTTCCCGGCGACACGGGTCGTCGGGAGTGGGTTTCGTTCCTCGGGCACCCGGCGCCGTTCTCGCTGCGTCCCTTCCTGATGGCAGGTGTTCTTGGCGCGCCGCTCTTGTTCTCCGCCTGCGTCCGGCGCGACGCGGCCACCTACGAGGCCATCGTGGAGCCACTCCATTTGGGAGGCATCGTGCCGCGGAGGGAGCGGGATGCCCAGGCACGCAAATGGCTGGAGACGTACGTGGCGAAGCTCGAGGAGGGCTGTCGTCAGACGCCCTATCAATGGTTCAATTTCTACGATAGCTGGCACTCGGAGGAGCGTGCTGCATGACCTTCCCCGAGGTCGAACGGATCGTGCCGCATGCCGGACCCATGTGTCTGCTCGATCGCGTGCTGCGGAATGACGAGCAGGAGACGGTTTGCGCCGTCCGCCCGTCCGCAAGTGGCGTGCTGGCCCTCCCGGATGGGCGGATTCCCGCCACGGCGGCGCTGGAATGGATGGCTCAATGCATTGCCGTCCATGGTGGGCTTCGTGCCTGGAAAGAAGGTTCTCCGCCGTTGCCCGGCCTCTTTCTGGGAGCGCGACGAGCGACGCTACCGGCGGCCGCCTTCGACATGGAAGGCGAACTCGTCGTCACCGCTCGCTGGCTGCGCGGGGGCGCACACGGAGCCCAGGCCTTCGCCTGCAGCGTACGAATGCCCGAGGCGGACGCAGACGAGCGCCCGCCCCTCGCCCATGGAACACTCAATGTGATGATCGTCGAAGATCTGGCCGAACTGGCTTCGCGCGGAGCGGGCCCTTGGCGCTGAGGCGTCGCCGCGCCCTGGCGGATGGCCCGAAACGCGTGCTCGTCACAGGAGCTAGTGGTGGGCTTGGACGCGCGATCGCGATCGCCCTTGCACGGGTCGGTTTTCCGATCGTCGCCCATTTCGGCCGCAACGCGGAGGCTGCGGCGGAGGTTGCCGAGGCTTGTCGCGAAGAGGGAGTGACGGCGACCACGTTGGGTTTCGACGTGGCAGATCGGCAAGCGGCAAGCGACGCACTGGCCGGGGAAATCGAAGCGAGCGGGCCGTTCTGGGGCATCGTCTGCAACGCGGGAATCCACGAGGACGCTGCCTTCCCTGCGATGGGAGCTGATGCGTGGGACCGCGTACTCCGCACCAACCTGGATGCCTTTCATCACGTGGTCCAGCCCCTGGTCCTGCCGATGGTGCGGGCTCGCGAGGGCGGACGCATCGTTACGATCTCCTCGATCAGCGGGCAGATTGGCAACCGCGGCCAGGTGAACTACGCGGCATCGAAGGCCGGCCTGATCGGTGCGAGCCGTGCGCTCTCCCTCGAACTGGCGGCTCGCGAGATCACCGTGAACAGTGTGGCGCCGGGCCTCATCGAGACCGAGATGGTCGAGCCCGCTCATCTGGAGGCGATCCGCAAGCTCATTCCGATGCAACGCCTGGGCCGAGCGGAGGAGGTAGCCGCAGTGGTCGCATTTCTCTTCTCCGACGGTGCGGCCTATGTTACGGGGCAGACGATTTCGGTTAACGGCGGACTGGCGTAGCGGTGAACGGCGGATTGGCATAGCGGTGAACGGGAGCTTGGTGTGAAACTCGATGTGGCGATCCTTGGAGGCGGGATGGGCGGCAGTCTGCTCGCCCGACAGCTCTCGCGCGAGGCGCCTGGTCTATCGATCGGGATCTTCGAGAAGAACACGGAGACGTCGTACAAGGTTGGCGAGAGTACGGTCGAGATCGCGGGCTCCTACCTGATCCGGCGGGTCGGGCTCAGCCGCTACCTCTACGAGCACCATCTGCCGAAGAACGGTCTGCGTTATTTCTTCGACAATTCGGAGAAGCAGGCCGAACTCACGGAGATGAGCGAGATCGGCACCGTCAACCTGCCTTTCCATCCCGCTTTCCAGGTCGATCGGGCTCGGCTCGACGCGGACTTGTTGGTCATGAACGAGAAGGCCGGCATTGCGGTTCATACGGGAACCACGGTGGACGACCTGACGATCGGCCAAGCGGGTGCGTCCCACTCATTTCGCATCGAGAGAGAAGGGCATCGCGAACGCGTTGAGTGCCGCTGGCTGCTCGATGCGAGCGGTCGCACAGCGCTCGTTTCCCGGGCACTGGGCTTGCGGGTAAAGGAAGAACACCACTCGATGCTCTCCGTCTGGGGCCGCTTCGAAGGCGTTGCCGATGTGGACGATTGGGGCGATCCGGCATTCTCCGCCCGCGCGCGCCATACCGCTCGCGGCATCTCGACGATGCACTTCTGCTACCCGGGCTACTGGATCTGGGTCATCCCGCTCGGTGCCGGCATTACGAGCATTGGTGTCGTAGGGCAGCCGCCCGGGGAGTACAAAGCCCTCCGCACTCAGGAGGGCTTCCGCGCCTTCCTGGAGTCGCACCGGGTGATGGCCTCCCTTCTGACCAAGGCCAAGCCGATCGACGTTGAAGGACTGAAGAAATTCTCGTACGGAACAAGCCAGTTCTTCTCGGCCGATCGCTGGGGGCTGATCGGCGAAGCCGCTGCCTTCCCCGATCCGCTCTACAGCCCCGGTGCAGATTTCATCGCCCTGGAGAACGATTTCCTCTGC
This sequence comes from bacterium, assembly GCA_024228115.1. Classification (NCBI taxonomy): domain Bacteria; species bacterium. The sequence continues at coordinate 5,059 of JAAETT010000491.1, read as the reverse complement.
GATCTCGTGAAGCGCGATCTGGCTGGCGAAGCCGATCAGGCCATGGCACGGCGCGTCGAACTCTATGACGGGTTCCTGGCCTTTCGCTTCGAGGCGGCGATGCGTCTCTACCGTGGCCTGTACGGCATGATCGGCAGCTTCGACCTCATGCGCATGAAGTGGGACTTCGACATCGGTTGTTATTTCAATCTCTGGGTCGCGCCCTACTTCTTGGACGAGTATCTGGACGAGCGATACCTGCGCCGCCAGGTGCGCGAGCAGCGCTTCATCCTCCAGGCCCTCCAGAACTTCTCGGATTTGTTTCGCGCGGCCGAAGTGCAGGTTCGCGAGCGAGGTGAATACTACCGAGGGAACCTCGGTGTCTTCTCCTACGGCCTCGAGAACATCGATTTCATCGAAGAGGTGGGCCTGCCGCGCAGCCAGCGGGCCATCCTCGAGAAGACCGGTGAGATCTTCAATAGCGTGCGTCACCGAGGCCTCGAGCTGCTCGGTCGGGAGGGGGATGCCGATGCATCGCTTCCGCTCACGACCATGATGACGCCGCGCCCGATTTTCTGAGCTCTACGTTCCCCATGGCCCACAGGCACCCCTTTCGTTCGCCGCCCCCGCCGGTGATGGGGCTCGCGGTGCTGGGAATCCTGGTGGTCGCGGCCTATCCGTTCGCGCTCGAGTGGGCGCTTCTTCGCTACGGCGTCCAGGGTGTGTCCGTAGCCATGTTCGCGACCGGCGCTGCGGGTCTCGCCTGGCGTTGGAGCCACATCACGGCCCCGGCGCTTCGCCCGACCCAGCTGGCGATCCTGGCGCTCCTCGCCCTGGCCGCCACATCGAAGAGCCGCACGCCCCTGCTCTTCGTGCCGGCAGTCATCCAGCTTGGCCTCGCCGGCTACTTCATCGCGAGCCTGCGCCCCGGGGATTCGGTCGTGGAGCGGATGGCTCATTTCATGCAGCCCTACCTACCGGACTGGATTCGGCCCTATTGCCGCATCGTGACGGCGCTCTGGGCACTCTTCTTTCTCGCCAATGCGGTCGCCATCGCCTGGCTGGCAACCGAAGCCGATCCTTCGCGCTGGAAAGCCTGGACGGGCGCAGGGCTGTACATCACGGCGCTCGTGTTGCAGGGCATCGAAGCGTTGTTTCGCAAGGGTTGGTTCCGCGCGTTCGACGAGGGACCCATCGATCGACTCTTTGCCCGGCTCTTTCCGCCGGAGCGAACCCGGAGGGGTCGCCGTTCGATGGAGTACATTCGACGCATGCGCATCGAGCTGGGCATGGAAGAACCTTGAGCGGGCGAAGGGTCGTCGTCACCGGCATGGCCGGCGTCTCTCCGATCGGTGCCAGCTGGACCACCGTGCGTGACGCACTTCGGAGCGGCCGCGCGGGGCTCGAAGTCTGGCCCGTTCTCGAAGAGGTCGAGGGCGTGCGAACTCGTCTCGCCGGCCCTGTCGAAGAACCCGCGCTTCCCCCTTCGGCGCCTCGCAAGAAACTGCGCGGGATGGGTCGGGTTGCGCGGCTCGCAACCTGGGCGACTGAAAAGGCGCTGGAAGATGCCGGCCTGATCGGGGATCCGGTGATCTCCGACGGACGAACGGGCCTCGCCTATGGCTCGACGTCCGGAAGCCCCGACGCGATGGTTGCTTTCTGCAAGGCCTTCGGCGTGGAGCGGCGCGCCAAGAGCGTCGTGCCGATGCAATACGTGAAGCTCATGAGCCACACCTGCGCAGCCAATCTGGCCCAGTACTTCGAAATCCGCGGTGCCGTGCTGCCGACCACGAGCGCTTGCACCTCGGGCTCCCAGGCGATCGGTGTGGGCTACGAGCAGATACGTTTCGGCCGCCAGGACGTGATGATCTGCGGCGGAGCAGAAGAGCTCCACGAGATCGAGGTCGGCGTGTTCGACCTCATGTTTGCGACCTCGACCCGCAACGACGAGCCCTCTGCAGCCTCGCGCCCTTTCGATACGGATCGGGACGGCCTGGTCGTGGGGGAGGGAGCGGGCACGCTCGTGCTCGAAGCGCTCGAGCATGCGCACGCCCGGGGCGCCAACATCCTGGCGGAAGTGATCGGCTACGGCACGAATTGCGATGGCCTGCACCTGATGGCGCCGGATCCGGCGGGCATGGAAGGTGCCATGCGCCGGGCGCTGGCCGACGCGCAGATCGAGCCCAACCGCGTGGACTATGTATGCGCTCATGCCACCGCCACCGAAACGGGCGACATCGCCGAGAGCAATGCGACGCTGCGCGCCTATGGCGGGAAGGTTCCGGTGAGTTCGCTCAAAGGGCATCTGGGGCACACCCTCGGTGCCTGTGGCGCGCTCGAGGCCTGGATGGCCCTTGGCATGTTGCAGGAGGGTTGGATCGCACCAACCCTGAACCTGGAAGAGGTCGATCCGCGCTGCGCCGAGCTCGACTATGTCGTCGGTAGCCCTCGGGAGGCCCCGCTCGAAATCGTTGCCAGCAACAACTTCGCGTTCGGCGGAATCAACACCTCCCTGCTGTTCCGTCGCATCGGCTCTTAGCGCGTGAAGCGCCAGAGGTGCTGAGACGTAGCGATCGAAAAGCTCGCGTCCCCGCCGATCCACAGGCGTAGGAACTCGGCGGCCGGGGGCCAGGCCAGGGGTTTCGCATCAGGAGGCCTCCGCTCGAGGGCCACCTCGAAGCCTCCCTCGTTCGTAGCGCCGCTTCGGGCCAGTAGCAGCGCGACGCCATAGGCGCAGGCGGGTTCGTCCACGAGGGAGGCGAACACCGGATCGAGGGGCACATCACCCATCACGAAGAGGACAGGACGCTCGGGCTCTCGTTCCAGGTGCCCGAGGGCCTCGAGCAAGCCACTCCCGAAGCTGTCCTCACGCCCGGCCAGGGAACTCGATGCCTGCCGATTGTCCATGGCAATCGAGAACAAGCCGGCCTGGGCGTTGTGCACCGTATGACTGAAGATCGCGGGCGAGATCCGCTCTCCGCGCGCCACGTTCTCGAGCAGGCCGATCGATTCATTGATGCTGCCATGGCGCGACGCGAAGACCGTTCTCGCCTGGCTGCGCTCCGCCTCGCTGCAACCCTCGCTCGCGACCTTCAGCAGGATCTTCGAGAGGGGCGTGCAGCGGCGACGTAGCATGGCTGGCAGGAACCTGGCGTCGGGGACGCCCTCGCTGGCGAGGGGCTGCGGATCCTTGGCCCAGGCTGTCCACTGCTCGACGGATTCGAGGCCCGGCGACCAGGCGCACCAGCTGCGCAACAAGGTCTTCACGAGAGCTTCCGCTCGAGGACGAGGCTGCAGTTGTTGCCCCCAAAACCGAAGGAGCTGGTGAGGACCAACGCACGTTCATCGACCGATGCGGTTTCAGCCTTGTGGGCGAGCCGAATGGGCGCGCACTCCGGGTCGAGTTCGCCGTCGAAGAGGTGGGGTGGGAGCGCGAGCGTCCGGTTCTCGGCACGCTGGAGCACGAGCCAGCTGAAGGCGGCTTCGATCGCGCCCGCGGCGCCGAGGGTGTGACCGGTCATCGGTTTGGTGGAGCTGCACGGGACCTCTCGACCGAGGACATGATCCACTGCCACGCTCTCCATCGCGTCGTTCAACGCCGTTCCCGTTCCGTGCAGATTGGCGTACGCAAGTTCCTTCGGCGCGGCGCCCGCATCTTCGAGAGCGGAGCGCATCGCGGTCTCGGCTCCGCGGCCCTCCGGATCCGGCGCCGACATGTGATGGGCTTCGCTGGATTCTCCGACGCCGGTGAGTTGGACGCCGCCCGAATCCCTCGTGACGAGAAATACGGCTGCGCCTTCGCCCAGGGTGAGCCCGCGCCGGTTCACACTCATCGGGTTGGTCGGCTCCGGAGCGATCGCCTGAAGCGACGAGAAGCCTCCGGTCGTCAGGCCGCATAGGGTATCGGCCGCCCCGGCCACCACCGCATCGCAGAAGCCCAGGCGTAGAAGCGAGCGTGCCGAAGCCAGGGCTCGCGCGCCGGAAGAGCAAGCCGTCGAGAGCGTGTAGGCGGGCCCTTCGGTGCCTAGCCAGCGCGCCGTGAAATCGGCGATGCCTCCGAACTCGAGCTGTGCGTAGTCGAACGCCGGCGCAAGAGAAGCAGACTCGAGTTGGTGGCGGATCGCCACCTCGGCATCCGATACGCCCGAGGTGCTGGTGCCCATGATGACACCGATCCGATCTGCGCCAAAGCGCGCGATGGCTTCGCGGAGAGGCGTCTCGATCTGGAGCAGGGCCGCCAGGGCCATGGCATTGTTGCGGCAGGCGAACGCAGCGAGAGATGCGGGAATATCCGGCAGGCGGTCGCGCACGGCGGCCACGACGAGGGGTGGCCCTTCGGTATGGGGCTCCCATTCGGAAAGACGGCTCTGGTCGCCCTCGAGGAGGCGCGGCCAGGTTTCGTCGGCATCTGCCCCGAGTGCCTGGATCAGGCCCATTGCGGCAAGAGCGCAGTCGGTGCTCATGGCACGGACGATACCGGCTGCCCCGCGTCAGGGCAGGCCGGAAGCTGCCAGGCCCCGCCCCGAATGGGGGCGAAACCTGGCAAACCGGGATTCGTTCAGAACGGCAGCGAGCTTCCTGCGGAAACCGCGAAGTGCAAGCTCTTGTTCAATGCCTCGTTGCGGAGTTGAACGCTGTCTTCAGCGAAGCCGGCGCTCGGAATCGGCTGATCGATCGGAAGGAGTTGAACGTCTCTCTCCGCGTTCTCGACCGCGACGGCGCGGGTGTACGGCCGACCGCGCCAACGGTCGCGCGTCGACATACGGACCCTGGCCGGAGCCTTTGCCTCGGTAGCGGCCGTCGCCTTCACCTCCGTCGGTTGCTGGACTTCAGCGGTGGGTGTCTCCTTGCGCGACTCGGTTTCGGAATTCGCCATTGCGGCGCCGGTCCAGAGGAAACTGGCTGCTACTACGAGCAGCATCAAGCGGATCATCGGGATCCCTCCTAGTCCCTTGTATCGACCAAAGGCGGAAGTGTTGTCATGCTAAGCACTGCGTCCCCCGCAGCCAATCGGTTCTCGCCGTGTCGCGGGCCGATTCATGGGGCCCGTATGTCGAAGAAGCGGTATCGGATTGACTTG
>JAAETT010000490.1 GCA_024228115.1 bacterium | reverse complement strand
TCTCACGCGCCAAGTCCAAGCCTGGCAAGACGATCGCAACCGAACGACGAAGGGCGTCGACTGGCAATTCACGACCCAACAAGCCCGCGTGAAACTGCGACGACTCTACCCCCAGCTTTTGGTGTGACAAGGGACTAGGGGGCGTTGTTCAGGTTCACAACGCCAACAAAGCAAGGGATATGCCAGCCGTCTTGAGCCAGGACGGCTCGTTTCGGAGCAAATGACGCCGAGTCGCCGCAGCCGTTTGTTTCGCCCGCCGCATCAGGCGGCGCTCTACGGGGTGCGGTTCAGCTCGACCAGGCACCGGATCCGAGCGGCTGGATGAAGTCGCTAGTTGGACGGCGGAGCGGACGGAGGCGGATCGCCCCGGTCGCCGCCGTCGGGACCGCGCTGACCGCGCCCTCGGCGTCGTCGGCCGCGGCTTCCGCGACGTCTGCGTTTTCGGCTTCCCCGCGCGTCGCCGTCAGCCGCCGTTCGTGCATCGCCGTTGGCTTCCGAGCGTCGCCTTGCCGGGCCACCCGCCGACTTGGGTTTGGGCTTGGGCTTCGCGGAGGCACTGGCAGGGCGTCGCCGCCCCCGGTTCTGTTTCTGGCCACGTCTGCGTCCGCCGCTCTTGCCGGTCGGTCGTCCACCATTTCGGCCGCGTCGCCTTCGTTCTTCACCCTTCGGCGGCGCCAACGGTTCCCAGAAGCTGTCCGGCCGATCCGCCTGGCCTCGGCAGCGGTCGCACATGCCGCAGGGTTCTTCGCCCTCTTCACCGAAGTATTCGCGTAGGAAGGTTGCACGGCATTCGGCATCGATGGCGTAGTCCGCAACCGCATCCAGACGTCGGGCGTCCTGGGTGCGCAAGGTTTCGAACTGGCCGGCCAGTTCGCGGGCCTTGGCCTCGAACTCTTCCGGCGGGACGATCACGTAGACCGCGTCCTGGTCCCACTTCACCAGCGTCGCTTCTTCCATGAGGGCCAGAAGCGCCCCGGTCGTGCGGCTGCCGAGCTCCGCCGAGAGGGCGAGGGCTTGAAGGCTCGGGATCTTCTCCTCGAGTGCCCAGGCCGCCAGTGCGCGGGCCAGTTTGTAGAGCTGCTCCGGCCGGACGCGACTCCGCGCCAGCAGGGATTCATGGATGGCCCGATCCTCGGACGAGAACAACAGGATGCAGTTGGCTCTTCGTCCATCCCGGCCGGCACGACCCGCCTCCTGGACGTACTGCTCCAGGGAGGCCGGCGACTGGTAGTGCAGGACATACCGGATGTCTGGTTTGTCGATGCCGAGGCCGAAGGCATTCGTCGCGATCATCACCGTGCGACGGCCGCGCTGCATGAACGAATTCTGGTTCTTCTTCCGATCCGCCTGGGTCATCTTGCCGTGGTAACGGTGCACGGGCACGCCGAACCGTTTGAGCACGGCCCAGATCTCGTCCACCTCGCGGGTGGTCGAGCAGTAGATGATGCCAGGCCGTCGGACGCGCAATGCAAGGCGCGCCAGCGCTCGCAGACGGGCGCCGCCTGCGCAATGCAGGACGTCGAAGGCGAGGTTCGAGCGATGCGGCGAGGTTGCCACCACGTGCGGGTCGCGCATGCCGACGAAACGGACGATCGCCATCCGCACCTTCTCGGTCGCGGTGGCCGTCAGTGCGACGACCGGAGGCGCGCCCATCGCCCGAAGCCGTTCTCCAATCTGGAGATAGGCGGGCCGGAAGTCATACCCCCACTCCGAGATGCAGTGGGCTTCATCCACGGCGGCCAGCGAAACTCCCGAGGCGATCAGCGCCTCGGAGGCGTCCGGCGCGCCAAGGGTCTCGGGCGTGGTCATGACAAGCATACGCTCGCCGCTCTTGATGCGTTCGAGAGCCTCCTTGCGTTTGCCGCCACGGATCGTGCCGTCGAGGCGCACACAAGGCACACCGAGCTTTTGCATCTTGTCGTACTGATCCTGCATCAATGCGAGCAGCGGTGAGATCACCACCACGGGCTTTGACAGGATCATCGATGGGATCTGGTAGCAAGCGGATTTCCCGAAGCCCGTGGGAAGGATCATCATGACGTCCTTCCCGTCGAGGCCTTGCTCGATCACTTCCTCCTGCTCCGGGTGCAGGCGCCGGATGCCGAGGCGGAGGGCGGCTTTCCGCATCGCCGCCAAGCGCTGCTCCCGGGTCTCCAGCGGAACCTCGCCCTCGAAGACGGGCCCGGTCGGAATCTCGAGCTCTTCCTCAGGCTCGAGATCCTCGTCGTCTTCGTCCAGGTCATCGCCCAGGGCGGCCGCCTCGGCCTGGAGCTCCTCGAGTGCATCCTCGATGCTCTCGACAGCATCCAGCTTCGTGACGAGGGGCGCGTCGTCATCCAGGTCCACCGGCGCATCCTCGGTGGGCTCGGGGCGCGAACGGGTTCGGGCGCCGGATCTCGAGCGAGTCTTGGCTCTGGGCTTGGGCTCGGCCTCGAAGTCGTCATCGAGGTCGAACATCTCTTCGGCCACCGAGAACTCTTCGGGTTCGATGGGCCGCGCCGCCTTCTTCGCGGCGGGTCGTCTACGAGCCGCCGGTCGCCGATTCGGCCGCTCTTCCGCGGCAGCATCCGCCTCCAGCGCGTCCACATCGGTGGCCGCCGTCTTCCGCGCGGCTTTCTTCGTAGACGCCTTGCGCGTGGCTTTCTTCGCGGTCTTCTTCGTGGCCGCTTTGCGTGTCGCCTTCGTCTTGGCAGCCGTCTTCTTCGCTGCGGTCCCGGTACTGGCCGTCTCAGAGGGGGCCTTCTTCCGGGTTCGGCGTCGCGTACCAGCGGACGTGGATGCGTCCTGGCCAGAATCAGGGGACTCGCCGTCGGTCGGTTCGTTCGGCAATCGGCTCCTTGCGCAGGCCGGCATCGCTCCGGGCTGCCCACAGGACACAGCCTCGGAGCCCAGGCCTCGTCACGCCGCCTCGGGGGCACTGGGGATCTCCGGGTGCCAGCCAGACCAGCGGCGTCGAGAGACGGGCCGCGCTCAACCCATGAGGTACAGAATCCTTCACGGGTGCACCATGCACAGCGCGAGATTTTTTCCCCGCGGGGAAAAGCGGAAAGAACGAGAGCATCCCGTTACCCTGCCGAGCCCAACCCTGCAGGAGCGACCGTGCCGTGAGTGAAGCCCCCGCCTGTTCCGACAACCTGACCACGCTTTCCAAGCATCTTGCGGCCAAAGGGGTCGAGCCCGGGCTGGCCAGCGTACTCGAGGCGATCGCGCTGGGCTGCAAAGCGATCGGCCACCACGTGCGGAGGGCGCGAATCGAGGATGTCGTCGGGGCCGCAGGCGGGGAGAACGTCTTCGGCGAGATCCAGGAAAAACTCGATGTCCTCTCGGACGAGGTCCTGCTCCAGTGCTTGCGAGACACACCGGCCGCAGGCGTCTACGCCTCGGAAGAGCAGGCGGGGCCGATCGTCTTGCGCACTGCGAGTGAGGGCGGACGCTTCGCCGTGCTTGCCGATCCGCTCGACGGCTCCTCGAACATCGATGTGGCCGTGAGCGTAGGGACGATCTTCAGCGTGTTGCCGAATGATCGCCCGGACACGGAAAGCGCAGCGGCCGTGCTCCAGCCTGGCCGGAACCAGGTGGCTGCGGGCTATGTGGTCTACGGCTCGTCGATGGTGCTGGTCCTGGCCACGGCGGTGGGCGTGGACATGTACACCCTCGACCCGGTGCTCGGGGATTTCGTCCTCGTGAAGGCGGGGATCGAGATCCCCACCGAGAAGAAGATCTACTCGATCAACGAAGCCTACATGAACGATTTCGACGAGGGGCTCAAGGCCTATCTGGAGTTCGCCCACGGCGATGGCTACGGCGCCCGCTATATCGGCTCGATGGTGGCGGACGTTCACCGAACGCTCCTGAAGGGGGGCGTGTTCATCTACCCCGCTACCGGCAAGGCGCCGAAAGGCAAGCTGCGCCTCATGTACGAGGGCAACCCGATGGGCTTCGTGATCGAGCGGGCGGGTGGGTCGGCTTCCGCCGGGGCGACGCCGATCCTCGAGACGCTTCCGACCGATGTGCACGACCGCACTCCGGTGATCCTTGGCTCCCGCACCGAGGTGGAGAACGTGACCTCGCGGACCCACCCGGCATAGATGTCTGATCGGCCCTTGCGCGTTGCGAACCGGGGAGGGCGTCTCGTCCTGTTAGGCGACGGGGTGGCCCTCGATGTGGAGCGCGCTTCCGGCGGCCGATTCGGCCCGGATCCGATGGGCGCCTGGGCGGATTGGGGCGGCTTCCGAGATTGGGCCGACGCTGTTTCGCCGGCAGATGGCGAGGCTTTCGAGCGTGCCGAGCTTGGACCGTGCGTGCCGCGGCCACCGGCGATCTACGCGATCGGGCTGAACTACCGCGACCATGCCGACGAGGCCGGGCTGGACGTGCCGAGCACGCCGATGGTGTTCACCAAGTTCCCGACCTGTCTTGCTGGCCCCGAGGCCGACCTGCCGCTCTCTTCGAATCGGGTGGATTGGGAGGCGGAGCTGGTCGTCGTGATGGGCGCGCATGCGCGAGCCGTCACGGAGGCGCAAGCGTTGGACTGGGTGGCAGGCTACTGCGTGGGCCAGGACATCTCGGATCGTCGTCTCCAGTTCAAGGACAAGCCCGCGCAGTTCTCCCTCGGGAAATCCTTGCGTGGCTTCGGACCGATCGGACCGGCGGTCACGACCCTCGATGCCCTGGCCGATCCGCTGGATCTGGCAATCGGCTGCAAACTCGAGGGTGAGGCGGTCCAGGAGAGCCGGACGCGGGAGATGATCTTCAACGTGCCGGAACTGGTGACCTTCTTGTCTCGCCATGTCGATCTCGTACCCGGCGATCTGATCTTCACGGGGACGCCCGCAGGAGTGGGATCCGTGCGCACTCCGAGGCGCTATCTGGCGGAGGGCGAGCGGCTCGAGACCGAGATCGAGGGCTTGGGAGTGCTTCGCAACCTCTGCGTTCTCGACGGTGCGTAGGCGTCGGCGCATGAGCGTCGGCGTATGAGCCGCGAGTCGGTCGCGAGCCAGGACGATTCGCGGCTCGGCGACTATCGCCAGCTCGCGCAACCGGATCTACTCGCGGCTCGCGGTCTCTTCGTTGCCGAGAGCCGGCATGTGCTTCGTTCCCTCGTGGCGGGCGGACGATTTCGATTGCGTTCGGTCCTCTTGACCGAGCCAGCTTTGGACGAGCTTTCTGGGGTCCTGGACCCGCTCGACGCGGAAACCCCGATCTTCGTCGCCCCGCGTTCGCTATTCGAGGATCTCGCGGGCTACCGCTTCAACCGAGGGTGTCTGGCAATCGCCGAGCGAGGTGCTGCCCTCGAACCTCCCGCGCTGATCGATGCAGCCATGGGGAATGGAGGCCGGCTCGTCGTGCTCGACCGGGTCGCCAATCCGGACAACGTGGGCAGCATCTTTCGCAATGCCAAGGCGTTCGGCGCGGCCGGGGTGTTGTTGGTAGGCGGAGGCGATCCCTTGTACCGCAAGGCCGTGCGGGTCTCGATGGGCGCGACACTCGAGGTGCCGTTCGTCGGCTGCCCGGCGTGGGCACCGCTCGCCCCGGCGCTTCGGGATGCGGGCTTCATCTGCCTTGCCGCGGTGCTGGATGCCCAGGCGATCCCCGCCGCTGAGCTTGCAAAGCGCTTCGCGGGGCGGCCGGTGGCGTTGGTGCTCGGAGGGGAAGGCGCGGGGCTCGGTGCCGACGTGTTGACCCGATGCGATGCCCAGACGACCGTGCCGATGGCGCCGGGCATCGATTCCCTGAACGTGGCGACCGCCTCCGGCATCCTTCTTCATCATCTGGCGCAATTCCCGTGAGTCGGATCCTGATCGCCGGCTGTGGCTACGTGGGCGGAGAACTCGCTTTTCGTCTCGCGCGTGAGGGGCATGCGGTCTTCGGGCTGCGTCGGCAGGAGGGGCCGCTGCCAACGGGTGTGGAGCCGGTGATTGCGGATCTTTCGGAACCGACGAGCCTCGCGGCCCTGCCGGAGGGGCTCGATGCGGTCGTCTACGCGGCTTCCCCGGACGAGCGATCCGACGCGGCCTACGAAAAGACGTACGTGATCGGGGTTCGTCATCTCCAGGAAGTCCTGGCCCGCCGCGCGGCAGCCGTAAAGCGTTTCCTGTTCGTCTCCAGCACCGCGGTCTATGCCCAAAGAGATGGTGGCTGGATCGACGAGGCATCGGTCACGGAACCCGTTCACTTCTCCGGCCGGAGGTTGTTGGAAGGCGAGAAGCTGGCGCGGAGCGGCCCGGGCCGGGGTTGTGCGCTGCGTCTTGGGGGGATCTATGGGCCGGGGCGGACGGGTCTACTCGATCGCGTTCGTCGGGGCGAAGCCCGCTACACCCCGGGCCCGCCGCGTTACACGAATCGCATCCATCGGGACGACGCCGCTGGAATCCTGCACCACCTGATCACGGGCGATGAGCCCCCGGAATGCCTGCTTGGTGTGGACTGCGCTCCGGCATCGGAGCGGGAGGTGCAGGACTGGCTGGCTCGCCGCCTCGGAGCTCCTGCGGCCCGCCCCGGCCCACGTCCGGCAGGGGGCCGAAACCCGCTCGCGAATCGTCGTTGTCGCAACGCCCTTCTGCTGGCGCGCGGCTATCGGTTTCAGTTTCCGAGCTGGCGAGAGGGTTACGAGGCCCTTCTGGCCAGCTAGGGTCCCGGAACGGACGGGCCCGACCGAGGAGCAGCATGCGCCCGAAGTTCTCCCTTTTCCCCATTGTCCTGGCTTTCCTGATCGCCGGCCCACTTCGAGCCGGGACGTTTCTCGTCCTCGAAACCACGCGTCTCGTCGACGGCAAGATCCTCGAGCGTACGGAAATGCGCGCGGAGGGTTCGCTTCTACGGCTCGACACGGACGGCGGACGCAGCAGTGTGATCTACCTGGCCGATCAACAGACCGTGCGGGTGTTGAATCACAAAGAGCGCTCCTATCTCGAGGTCGATCAGCAGACCACCGAGAGCCTTGCGCGAGGTTTGAAACGCGCGAACCAGGAAGTCCGAAGTCGTCTCGAAGGTCTTCCCGCCAGCCAGCGGGCGGCGGCCGAGCGGCTCCTGAACAGCACGCTTGGCCCGGACACAGCGAAGGCCAGCCCGGAGGTCGTGATCGTGCCGACCGGCGGGACCGACGAGATCCAGGGCCACGCCTGCCGCGAGTTCGAGGTACTGAAAGAGGGAACACGTGTGGCGGATGTCTGCAAGGCGGATTTCTCAGCCGTGGGCGTGGTACCGGAAACGCTCGACGGGCTGCGCCAGCTGGCTGGTTTCCTTCGCGAGAGCCTGTCCGCCCTTGCTCCCGAGGGATTGCGGGGCCGAAGCTTGGATGCGCTCGATTCGTTCGACCAACTCGACGGGGTTCCGCTTCGGGTGCGGGCCTACGAGCAGGGTGAAGCGGTTCGCCAGAGTCGCATCACGGAAGTCGAGACCCGAAAGCTTGCCGGCGACGCCTTTGCGGTTCCCCAGGGCTACGAGAAGAGCGTGGGGCTGAACGTCCGCGAACACATCGGGGGGCCTTGAGGGGGACGTCCCCTGCCAGGACTAATCTTCCGGGACGAGGCTCTCGAAGCGTGCCTTGTCGACGGCCTTCATGTAGGCCTCGCGGGCGGTGATTCCATCTTGTTGGACGAGATCCATGAGGGCGTCGTCCATGCCCTGCATGCCATCGCCCTTGCCCGATTGGATGATCGAGCTGATCATATGTGTGTTGCCTTCGCGAATCAGGTTCGGAAGGCCTGAGGTTCGCAGCAGGATTTCATTGACGGCGACCCGTCCCTTGCCATCCGCCTTGGGGAGGAGCAACTGGGACACCACGGCTGCCAGCGATTCTGAGAGGCTGATGCGCACCTGATTCTGCTCGCTGGAGGGGAAGGCATCGATGATCCGGTTGATCGTCTTGGCTGCGCCATTGGTATGCAGGGTGCCGAACACCAACATTCCCATCTCGGCCGCGGTGATCGCCATGGAGATCGTCTCCATGTCGCGCATTTCGCCGACCAGAACCACATCCGCGTCCTGACGTACGGCAGCGCGAAGTGCGGGGGCAAAGCCTTGTGAGTGTTCTCCGATTTCCCGATGGCTCATCACCGATTTCTGGTTCCGATGCACGAACTCGACCGGATCCTCGATGGTCACGATGTGCTTGCTCTGGTCGCGGTTGATCTTGTCGATGATCGCGGCGAGTGTGGTCGACTTGCCTGAGCCTGTGGGTCCCGTGATGACCACGAGACCTTGCTGGAGATCGGCCAGGCGGCCGACTGCTTCCGGGAGCTTCAGCTCTTCGAGGGTGACGATCTCTTCCGGAATGATCCTGAAGACGGCCCCTGCACCGTTCTGCTGCATGAAGTAGTTGGCGCGGAAACGTGCGACGCCTTCGAGCCCATAGGCGAAATCCATGTCATGGGTGCGCGTGTACTCATTCCAATGGCGCTCGCCGGCAATTGGCTGAAGAAGTTCGATCAGCTGATCGTTCGTGAGCGGCTCCCAGCCTTCCACCGGCCCCAACAAACCCTTCGCCCGGATTCGCGGCTCGAGCCCGGCGGCCAGGTGGAGGTCCGAGCCCCCCACTTCCTTCAGCGTTCGCAGCAGATCATCCACCTGGGGCACGGAGGCTCCTACCCACCCTGAATCTTGCGGGGGTCTTCACAATGCTTGATGGCTTCTTCCCGCGTGACCCTGCCGCTCTGGACCAACTCGTTGAGGGATTGATCGAGCAGGCACATCCCCTGGGTTGCGCCCGTCTGCAACATCGACCCGATCTGGAACGTCTTGTTCTCGCGGATCAGGTTCCCGATCGCCCGGTTGTTGACGAGGATCTCGAGGGCCGGGGCGCGTCCCTGGCCGTCGGCCTGCCGAACCAGCCGCTGGGAGACCACGGCGCGCAGGGATTCGGAGACCATGTTGCGGATCTGTTCCTGCTGCTCCGCCGGGAAGACGCCGACCAACCGGTTCACGGTACGGATCGTGTTGTTCGTGTGCAGGGTGCCGAGCACGAGGTGGCCGGTCTCCGCTGCCGTCAATGCCAACGAAACGGTTTCGAGATCGCGCAGCTCGCCGATCACGATCACATCCGGGTCCTCGCGCAGGGCGCCTCGCAAGGCGCGCGCGAAGGATTCGGTATGGCCGCCGACGTTGCGTTGGTTCACGACGCAACGTTTCGAGGGATGCACGTACTCGACCGGATCCTCGATCGCGAGGATATGTTCGAGGCGCTCCGTGTTGATGATGTCCACCATCGCAGCCAACGTGGAGGATTTCCCGCAGTTCGCAGGGCCGGTCACGAGGACCAGGCCCTGATGGTAGTTCGTGAACTTGGCCAGCCCGGAGGGCAGCCCGAGCTCGTCGAGAGACGGCGGCGAGATCGGAATGTGGCGGAAGACGCCATCCGTACCTCGCTGCTGACGGAAGATATTGGCGCGGAAGCGGCCGAGGTCCGGGATCTCGTAGGCAAAGTCGAGTTCGCCGCGTTCCAGGAAGGTCGCCCGCTGCTCATCGGTCAGCGCAGCGAGGATCATGGCCTCTGCCGTGTCCTTGTCCATCGGTGTGTCATCGATCTGTTCGAAGCTGCCGTGGAGTCGCAGGCGAAGGGGGGTCCCGCTGTGGACATGGATGTCGCTGGCGCCCTTTTCCACACCCATTCGCAGGAGGGAGATGAGCGCCTCCGCGTTCTTCGGGCGGGGGGAGGCGGTGGCCGGCGGACGCGGGCTCGGTGCCTGGGCTGCCAACTCGGGCTCGGGTGCCGCCGCAGCCGCCTGGGTGGAGGGCTCCGCCGTGGGTTCGGGCTCGGAGCTGGCAACCGGGTCTGCAACCCGTTCCAACCCGGGCGCGGCCTGCTCGGTGGCATGCTTGGCCCGATGCTTGGCGACGATCTGTTCGCGAGCCCGGAGAACCTGCTGCAGCTGCGGCTCGGAAAGAGCGCCCTGCTCGACAAGGATCGCGCCCAGGTTTCCACCTCGGGTTCCCTGTTGGTGGGTCGCCGCAGCGAGCTGATCCATGTTGATGAGCTTCAGGTGGAGGGCGATACGGCCCAGGAGAGGCACGGGGCGTTGAGACATGGCCGCCGACTTATCGGCCGTCGTTCGGAGGGCCTGAGCGTCCCATTGCTCCGCGGCGCCGAACGAGAGCCTGAAATCCTGTCAGCTCCTTGATTCAGCAGAGGATTTCCCGCATCTGCAGATGGCTGGGGAGCCGGGTCCGCTAAGGTTCCCGGCCATGATCTTCCAGACCGATGACCTGCGGATTCGTGAGCTCCGCCCCTTGATTCCGCCCGCGATCCTCTTCGAGGAGCTTCCCCTCGGGGAGAGCAGCTCCCGAACGGTCGCCGAGGGCCGCAAGCAGATCACCCGCATTCTGCGCGGAGAAGACGACCGGCTCGTCGTCGTCGTTGGCCCCTGCTCGGTCCACGATCCCGAAGCGGCCCTGGAGTACGCCGACCGGCTCGTGCCGGTCGCCGAGCGTTTCGCGGGTGAGCTGTGCGTTGTGATGCGCGTCTATTTCGAAAAGCCGCGTACGACAGTCGGCTGGAAGGGTCTGATCAACGATCCCCACCTCGACGAGACCTTCGCCATCAACGACGGCTTGCGAAAGGCGCGCCGCTTCCTGCTCGAGGTGGCCGAACGCGGATTGCCGGCGGGTAGTGAGTTCCTCGATCCGATCTCGCCCCAATTCATTGCCGACCTGGTTTCCTGGGGTGCGATCGGCGCTCGAACCTCGGAGAGTCAGGTACACCGGGAGCTTGCCTCCGGCCTCTCGATGCCGGTGGGAATCAAGAATGCCACGACCGGAAACGTGCAGGTTGCCATCGATGCGATGGGTTCAGCACTCCATCCTCACCACTTCCTCTCGGTCACGAAGCAAGGTGTGGCGGCGATCGTTGCGACGGCTGGCAACGAGGACACCCACGTGATTCTTCGCGGCGGTGCAGCGGGGCCGAATTACGAGGAGAGCGCCATCGCGGAGGTTCTCGTGGCTCTGGAAAAGGCGAGCCTGCCCGGGCGCGTGATGATCGATTGCAGCCATGGCAACAGCCACAAGGATCACGAGCGCCAGCCCGACGTCGCCAAGGATCTGGCCCGTCAGATCGCGGCGGGATCCCGGGCCATCATCGGACTGATGCTGGAGAGCTTCCTCGTCGACGGTCGCCAGAACTATTCGACGGACGGAAGCCTACCCCGCGGCATGAGCATCACCGACGCCTGCATGAGCTGGGAGCGCACCGAGCCCTTGTTCGAGATCCTGGCGGAAGCGGTGAAGAGCCGGCGCGCCGGAAGCTCCTGAACTCAGGCGTCTGAATTCTCGAGGGTGGCCGTCTTTTGCCTGAGCCGCCGCAGGACTTCGTCGGGCCCGCTCTGGGAGAGGACTTCCTTGAACTGGGAGCGGAAGCTCGAGATCAGGCTGATGCCCTCGATCTTCACGTCGATCACCCGCCAGATGCCCTCCTGGGCTCGCAGCCGATAGTCCATCGAGATGTCATCGGCACCGCCACCGAGAATGATCGTGAGAATCGTGACGTCGCCTCGCGGCTCGGTGCGATCTCCCGTGATCTGGACATCCTGCTCGTTGTAGCGTTCGACGCGGCTGCCATAGCTCGTCGCCAGATGGTCCGTGAAGGCATGCACGAATTCGACCCGCTGCTCGGGTGAAAACTTCCTCCAGGATCGGCGCAGGACGAGCTTGGACATCGTCTCGAAATCGAAACGATCTCGCGCGATGGCCTCGAGCTGCGTCCGCCGTTCCGGTGTTTCCAGGTCGGGCGCCCGAAGAACGGCGAGCACCTCGCTCACGGTCTCTTCCATCACGGCCCGCGCGGCGGCGGTTTCGACCGCCGAAGCCCACACCGGGGCCGCCGCTACCAGGATCACCCCCAGCGCGAGCTCAATCGAGCGACGCGCCCGAATCCGTGTCTTCTTCTTCGCCTGCATCCAGCTCATCGTCGTCCAGTTCATCGAGATCATAGAAGTCTTCATCGTCATCCCCGGCCGCTTCTTCACCGTCCATGACCCGTCGTTGCCTGTTCTGGAGGTAGGCATTTCGGACGAAGACATAGTAGTCAAGCGCGGATTCCCGGTTCTCCGCAATCTCATCGAGGTACGCCGCCCGGGTATTGATGATGTCGATCACTGTGATGCCGTAGGCGCTCGGAACGCTCACGAAATCCAACGGAAAAGCGGCCAGATCACGCCCGGAATAGGGGCCGAAGAAGGGAACCTGGAAATAGGGCCCCGGTCCAAGCCCCCAGACACCCAGCGTCTGGCCGAAATCTTCTTCGTAGTGGGGAATTCCCATCGGCGTCGCAGGATCGAACAAACCCACGATTCCGACGGTGGTGTTGACCGCGAAACGCCCCAGGTCGGCTCCGCTCCGGCCCGGCTTCCCCTGCAGGAGATCGTTCAGCATGGTGCGGATCATCCGGAGGTTGTCGAAGAAATTCCCGACACCGGTCTTCGCGAATCCAGGCAGGACGAAATCCCAACCCTTCGCCACCGGCTCGAGAACGATCCGATCCAGGCCTTCGTTGAATGCAAAGACGTTCTTGTTGAAACCCTGGTAGGGGTCCGGTGGGGTGCTGGCACAGGCAAGACTCCAGGAGAGGGCGAGGCAGATCGCGCCCGCACGGGCAGCCTTGCTCGTTCGACGCTGGGGCGACCGCATCATTCACTCCCTCCCAGGCCGGCGTCATGGACGAAGGTGCCGATCAGCTTCTCGAAGTTCAGCGCGCTCTCGGTGAACGAAAGGATATCACCGGCTTCGAGCAACTTGTCTTCACCGCCGGGTTCGAGGGCGATGAACTGATCCCCGAGCAAGCCCGATGTCCGGATCGACGCAGAGGTATCGGTCGGCAATTCCAGCCCCACTTCGACATCCAGTTCTACGGCTGCGCGAAGATCGTCGTCCAGTGTGATCGCGACGACCTGGCCCACCGGAACACCGGAGATGACGACGGGTGAACGCTCCGAAAGGCCTCCGATCTCGTCGAACGTCGCTCGCAGGGTGAAGCCGCCCTCGCCCTTGAAGGTCAGCCCCCCGAGCTGGGTCGAGAGGTAGGCGAGGGCACCGATACCGGCCAGAACGAACAGGCCGACGACGAGGTCGCGGCCGGGATGGCTCTGCATGGCGATTCTCCCGGAACTCTAGAAGCCCCAGAGGGCAGTGAAGATGTAATCGGCCAGCAAGATGCAGACCGAGCCGGTGACCACCGTGGCGGTGGTCGATGCACTCACTTCCGCCGTGCTGCGTCCGGTCGTGAAGCCGCGGAAGGTGGCAATCAGGGCAACGAGGGCACCGAAGAGCAGAGCCTTCAGCGCGCTGCCGACCACATCCGTCCTGAATACGACGGCGTTCTCGAGGCTGCCGAAGTAGGTGCCGGTTTCGAGGCCCAGCAGCTGCACGCCGACCAGGTAGCCGCCGAAGATCGCAGCCACGATGAAGAGCGCCGAGAGCAATGGCATCGAGAGCGTGAGCGCCACCGCCTTCGGTACGACCACGAACTTCAACGGGTCGACGGCCATGGTGCGCATGCCGTCGATCTGCTCGGTCGCCACCATCATGCCGATTTCTGCCGCCATGGCCGAGCCCGCCCGGCCGGTGACGAGAAGGCCGGTGAGCACCGGGCCAAGCTCACGGATCAGGGTAAGCCCGATCACCGCGCCCAGGGATTCCTCCGCGCCGAAGCGGACCAGCACGTTGTAGAGCTGCAGGCTCAGGACCAGGCCCACCGCCAGGCCCGACGCGCAGACGATCGCGAGGGAGAGTACCCCGCTGTCGTAGGCCTCGCGTACGACGCGCCAGGGACGGAAGGGCGGGCGGAGGAATCCGCTGACGATCCAACCTCCGAAACGGGCGAACCGGCCCAGCTCGGAAATGACGCCGATCGTGCGTCCACCGAGGCGCTCGACGCCATTGCGGATCATTGGCCCTCCAGCCGGGGAGCGGGGCGGGCGGAGAGAACCTGGGGGGCGCTCCGGTTGGACATGACCGGAACAGGCTAGCGTGAGGCTCAGGTCTTGGCCTCAAGCCCATCTCGTAGGAGGCCATCGCGTGCCTGGCGGACGACCTGTGTGCCGGCTTCCAGGACCGCGCTCTGCCAGCGGCGATCCGCTGGAGAGAACATCTCCTGCAGCTCGCTGCGGATGGCACGTCCATGAGCGGAGGCGCGGTCGCCGTGATGATGGAGCCAGTTGTCGGCACGCAGGGCCCAGAACACACGCTCCGGCGGGTAGGTGCCGAACTCCGCCGTGAAAGGCGTGAGCTCGCAGCCCGGATCGGCTTCATCGCAGAGGCCGACCTCGATGACGCCGGAAAGCGAGGCCGATACCGACTCGCCGGTGGCCGTGCTGCGAAAAGCGTCGCCATACCAGGCCCGGCCGCGGTGATAGATCGGATCCGAGGGAGGCAGCTCCGTGATGAGCTCGGGTTCGCCATGGGGGCCGAGGCCGGTGTGGACATCGATCCACGCGGCGCGAGTCACGCCGCCCGTGGCCTCCCGCGCGATCTTGCGCAGCAGTTGATTGCCCGGCTCCGCTTCCTGGCCGCCGTACTGGGTGCCGGTTGGATGGGCGTGTTGCCCGGCCGACAAGGCTTGTTGCAAGCGGGCGCCGCCGTGCTCGTGTGCGAAGGCGGTAAGCGCCTGCCGGGCCCGCGCGTCGGCCTCGTCATCCAGGCGAACCGGGTTGAGATGAGCCTTCAACCTCTCGTAATCCGGGCGAACCTCGTGTTCCTCGGGATGGCGGAGGAAATTCCGGTTCAGATCGACGTTGTGCTCGTTCACGCGTCGGCCCGCGTCGAAGCCCCAGGGGTTGAGGGCGTGGACGAGCAGCAGGCCCATCTTGGGAGGCAGGCCACCACAGGCCGCCGGCCGTGTGAGGAGGAGGTGCTGTAGTGCACTCCCCGCGCGGCCTTCCACTCCGTGGATGCCCGAGCTCACGACGAGGAGCGAGTCTGGAATCGCCGGGCCGAGAGCCGCCGTCTCGAGGGCCAGCTCGCTTCCATCTTCACCGCGTACATCGAGAACATGAGATGTCAAACGAGCGCCGGCGCTCTCCGCGGCGGAAAGAAAGGCTTCTCGTGCCTGGCGGTAGTCGCCCGGGAAATGCGCAGTGGGGTCGATGGATCGCGTCATCTGTGTCTCCGGAGGCCGCTAGCATACGGGCCTCCCATGGATCTCTTCAACGTCGCTGCGCTGTTGATCACTTTCTCCGCCCTGTTCGCCTGGTTGAACCAGCGAACCTTGCGGCTGCCGACCACGATCGGGGTGATGGCCATCGCCCTGGTGTTCTCCCTGGGCTTGCTCGCCCTCGGGCGGCTTGGCCTTGCCTCGCCCGAGTGGTTCGACTGGTTCCAGGAAGTGGAGTTCGCGCCGACGCTCCTGGATGGCATGCTGGGCTTCCTGCTCTTCGCCGGGGCGCTTCACGTGGACCTCGGCGACCTGCGAGAGCAGCGCTGGGTCGTGTCCTTCCTGGCGACCTTGGGTGTGCTTCTCTCCACCCTGCTGATCGCCGTTTCCTCCTGGGCGTTGTTTGGTGCCATCGGTCTTCAACTCCCGTGGGCGGCCTGTCTCGCCTTCGGCGCGTTGATTTCACCGACGGATCCCATCGCCGTACTCGCTGTGTTGAAGCAGGCCGGCGTACCCAAGAGCCTCGAAACCAAGATCACCGGCGAATCGCTCTTCAACGATGGCGTCGGCCTGGTCGTTTTCCTGGTGGTGGTGGGCATGGCTACGCAGGAGGGTGGCTTCGAGCCGTCGGCGGCGCTGGGTTTGTTGCTCCAGGAGGCGGTCGGCGGTGTGGCCCTGGGTCTCGTTCTGGGCTCGCTGGCCTACGGGATGCTCCGAAGTGTCGACAGCCCCCAGGTCGAGGTCTTGATCACGTTGGCGCTCGTGACCGGTGGTTATGCACTCGCGCATGCGATGCACACCAGTGGGCCGCTCGCGATGGTGGCCGCAGGTCTGCTGATCGGGAATCACGGTCGCCGCTTCGCCATGAGCGACAGGACGCGCGACAACCTGGATACGTTCTGGGAACTCGTAGACGAGATCCTGAATGCGGTCTTGTTCGTGATGATCGGTTTCGAACTCTTGTTGCTCGACTACACGCCGGCGCGACTGGTCGCCGGGCTGCTGGCGATTCCGGTGGTGCTCAGCGCCCGCGCGATTGCCGTGGGAGCGGGTGTATCGTTGCTTCGAATCCGGCGGACCTTCAGCCCCCACGCGGTGAAGATCATGGCCTGGGGAGGGCTTCGGGGCGGGATTTCCGTCGCGCTGGCACTGCGGCTTCCGGCTGGCCCCGAGCGAGACGTGATCGTGTCCACGACCTACACGGTCGTGGCGTTTTCCATTCTCGTTCAGGGGCTGACGCTAGGGCCGTTCGTTCGGCGGCTTTATCGGAACCGCGCGTGAACTCGCAGGCGCGAACAATTGTCGTGGTGAGCGGCCTTCCGCGATCCGGAACCTCCCTGTTGATGCAGATGTTGGCCGCATCAGGGATGCCCGTACTGGCGGATGGGTCGCGGGTGCCGGACGCCAACAATCGTTACGGGTATCTCGAACATCGACGGGTGCGTGCCCTCGCCCACGACGCCGAAGCCCAGGCGTGGCTTCGAGCAAACGGCCCCGGTCATGCCGTCAAGGTAATTTCGGCACTCTTGCCACACCTCCCCCAGGCGCCTGGCCTCCACTACCAGGTGCTGCTGGCCGAGCGGGATCCGGCCGCGGTCGTGACCTCCCAGGATGCCATGCTCACCCGGCTCGGAGAGGAGAGCGGAGGTCTCGACCCGCAGCGCCTGGCCGAGGTGCTGGCCGCTCAACAAGCGGAAGCCCGAGCATGCCTCGAAGAGCGCGGCGATTGCGACTGGTGTTCGATCTCTTTCGAGTCCCTGCTTGCGGCTCCCGCCGATGCAGCAGCACGTATCGCGGATTTCCTGGGCGATGGCCGGGACGAAGTGGCGATGGAATCCGTGGTCCGTCCGGGCGGGTTGGAGCATGGCGATCGTTACACTCCCCCGATGGCCGACTCCCGCTTTGATGATCTGGACATGGAGACCCTGCGTCGCCGCAGTGGCGAGAAGTGGCGTACCTATCCGGCGGATGTTCTCCCCCTGTGGGTGGCGGACATGGATTTCCCGGTCGCCGAGCCCATTCGCCAGCGCCTGCAGGAATGTCTGGATGTGGGAGACCTTGGCTATCCGATGCATCCAGCACCGACGGGTCTTCCCGAGGCCTTCGCCGAGCGGGCCGCCCAGCGTTGGGGTTGGCAGGTCGAACCGGGACAGGTCGAGTTGTTGACCGAAGTGGTCCAGGCCATGTACGTGACCCTCGAGCAGTTCAGCGCGCCGGGCGATGGCGTGATCGTTCAGACGCCCATCTACGCGCCCTTTCTCGGGGTCGTCAAGGAACTCGGTCGCCGACTCGAGGAGAACCCGCTCTCCCTCGGTGAATCCGGCTACGTCGTGGATCTCGAGGGCCTCGCCGCCTGTGCCGCGCGCTCGAAGATGCTGCTGCTCTGCAATCCCCACAACCCGAGTGGACGCGTCTTCCGACGAGAGGAACTCCAGGGAATTGCCGAGATCGCCGCGGCCCATGACCTCGTCGTGGTCAGTGACGAAATCCATTCCGATCTCGTCTATCCGGGCTGCACGCACATCCCGTTCGCGGCGATCTCAGACGACGCAGCCAGCCGGACGATCACGCTGACCTCTGCGTCGAAGGCATTCAACATTGCAGGCCTGCGCCTCGCGCTGGCGGTATTCGGTAGCGACGAGCTAAGAGAGCGCTTTCTCGGTTTCCCGCGTCACTTCCGCGGAGGCCTCGGCAGCCTCGGTATCCAGGCGACGCTCACGGCATGGCAGGAAGGCGAGCCGTGGTTGGGCGAATTGCTTGCCTACTTGGAATCGAATCGGGATTTCGTCGCCGAAACCATCCGCCGGGAACTCCCCGAGGTACGGTTCTTCCGCCCGGAGGCGACTTATCTGGCATGGCTCGATTTCCGGGCAATGAATCTCTCGCCGTCCCCCTACCGCCACTTCCTCGAGAAGGGAAAGGTGGCGCTCTCGGACGGCAGCGTTTTCGGCCCCCCGGGCAAAGGCTTCGCGCGAATCAACTTCGCAACCTCCCGCCCCATCCTCACAGCCGCCCTCGAACGCATCATTGATTCTGTCCGCTCCTAACGCCTCCCCCCCCTCAACAAAGAGATCGATTCCACCCCGCGCGAGTCCTCAGGAAGAATCGCAAGAAGCGAAGCGGCTCACGAAATCGAAGTGAGGCTTTCGGGTGCTAGATCTTCTCCATCCAGTCCGCGATCGCTAGGCCGATTTCGTCCGGGGAGTCTTCCTGGACGAAGTGGATGCCCTTGATCGTCACCTCGCTGGTGTTCGCCCAGCTGCGACAGAAATCCCGCGCGTCGCCGCGCAAGATGGCGCCGGGCTCCGAATCCAGGAAGAGTTTCGGTACGTCGCATTCCGAGAGCCACGTTCCGTAGTTGCGAACGATCTCGACCACGTCTTCCGGTTCTCCTTCGAGCGGAATCTGCCGTGGCCAGGTGAGGGTGGGGCGACGGTCTTCGCCGGGCTCGAGGAAGGGTCGGCGGTAGACCGCCATCTCTTCGTCGCTCAGATCGCGTAGCACCGAGGTGGGCAGGATCTGTTCGATGAACATGTTCTTCTCGAGGATCATGTCTTCACCTGCGGGCGAGCGAAAGCCCTTGAAGGGCGCAGTGGCCGCCTTCGGCCATTGGTCCCAGGTGAGCGGCATGACGATACTCTCCATGTAGGCGATGCCGCGCACTGCATCGCGATGACGGTTGGCCCAGTCGAAGCCGAGGGCGGAGCCCCAATCGTGGATGACGAGCGTCACGTTCTCGGTGACGTCGAGCTGCTCCAGCAAGGCATCCACGTACCGGCGGTGCTCGACGAAGCGGTAGCTCTCCGGCCCCGGGTTCTCGAGCTTTTCCGAGTCGCCCATCCCGATGAGATCAGGCGCGATACAACGGCCGATGCCTTCCAGGTGCGGAATGATGTTGCGCCACAGGTAGGACGAGGTGGGGTTGCCGTGAAGGAAGACGATCGGGTCGCCGCTTCCAACCTCGACATAGGCCATGCTCTTGCCCAGGACCTCCGTCGTCTTCTTCTCGTAGCGTTCTTCGGCCGAGATCATCGCCGTGCCTCCAGGAAGGGGAACCCCAAGGGTCCCCGGGAAGGGAGAGCTGTCAATCCTCAGGTCGTCGCCCTCGGGAAAGGGCTGGCCGAGGAGCCCATCGGATGACACCCTGACCCGATGACGATCGAATCCGGGTGCCAGGAGGCTTTGGCCGCCCGATGAAGGCTGGGTCGGACGATCGCGCCAAGGAAGAGGCGCGCTGGGCCAGCGGAATGCGCCGCGCTCAGGAGGGGGATGCGGCGGCCTATCGGGCGCTCCTCACCGAGCTCGACGGGGTGCTCCGGGCCTACCTGACCCGCGTCATCGGCGAGGCCAGCCTGGCCGAGGACGGCGTCCATGAGACCCTGATTGCCGTGCACAAGGCGCGGCACACCTGGGATTCCTCCCGCCCGTTCCGCCCCTGGCTGATGGCGATTGCCCGCCACAAAGCCATCGATGTGCTGCGCCGGGGCCGAAACGTCCGGGACGCGACGGCATCCCACGTCGATGAAGAGCGAGTCCAGCTCGAAGCGGAGAAGAGGGCAACCGAGGAGAACCGCCCGGAGGCCGCGCTCGAAGTGGATCGCTTGCTCGCCCGGCTGCCGGATCCCTTTCGGGAGGCCATCGTGTTGACCAAGCTCGAGGGACGAACGGTCGAGGATGCCGCCCGTCAGGCTGCGATCAGCACCACCGCAATGCGCTCGCGGGTCCATCGGGCGATGCGCGAGCTTCGACGGTGGATCGAAGAGGAGCCGCTATGACTGCGCCGCGGGGCCCCGGTCTGATCGATGAGCTGAGTGCCGATCTCGAGGCCGTCCGCCGGCCGCTCCGGGAGGGAGCCGCCATCGCAATCTGGCTCGCAGCGGCCTGGTGCGTCGCCGTGGCGCTCATCTGGCTCACCGGGCCGTTCCGTCCGGGATTTGCGCAACAACTCGCCCTGGCGCCGCGATTCGCCCTGGAATCCGCGTTGGGCCTGGTGTTGGGGGTTGCCGCGATTGCAGCTGCGTTCTCGCTGGCAACCCCTGGCGGTCGCTCGCGGGGTGCCCTTTGGGCCATTGTGGCCCTGGCTGTGGGCTGGGCGAGTCTGCTTGCCGTCGGCTTGTTCGCTCCCGCGCTGACGCCGTCGAGTGTCGGGATGCGAGCTGGTTGTGACGTTCAGACCCTGCTGTTTTCCCTCGTCCCCCTGGGTGCAGGCTTCTGGGCCCTTCGGCGCCGAGCCGTACTCGATCGGCGTCTGGCGGGTCTATGCCTGGGGGCCGCCGCCGGATCCGTGCCGGCCCTGCTGATGCAGTGGGCTTGCATGTACGATCCGGCCCACGCCCTCATGGCCCATCTCGGCCCCGGGGTGCTGGTTGCGATCGCTGGGGCGCTGCTCGGGCCCCGCCTTCTCCCCCGCCTCTGATCGAAAAAAATCGTCCTCGCCTGCGACGTTCTTCCGCTTCGCCGCGTATTGGGTCGTGAATCCAGTGCTCGAAGGGAGGATGGCGACATGGACGCAGCGATCGACGATCTGGATCTGGTGAGAGACGCCCTGGCAGGCGATGAGACCGCTTTCCAGGCCCTGCATGATCGCTACCGCCCGCGGGTCCTCCGCTATGTGCAATCGCGGATGCGGGATGCCGCCGAGGCCGACGACGTGACCCAGGAAGTCTTCCTGCGGATGCACAAAGGCCTGGACCGGTTCGAGGGCCGATCCTCTTTCTCGACCTGGATCCTTGGCATTGCTCGCCACGAAAGCCTGTTCCGCATGCGCACCCTGCGTCGCCGCCGTGCGCGAGAGGTGGCCGAAGAGCATGATGGCCTTGCGGAAGTCGTGCCCCTCGATCGCGCCCTCCACGCGCGCAGGCAGCTTCAGGCGACGACCCGCGTGCTCGAGACCCTCCCACCGGACCGCCTGGAGCTGGTGATGGCGCCGGTGGTTGCGGATGTCTCCGTCGCTGAGTTGGCGAAACGTCGGAAGATCAAGCCCGGCGCCTTGAAATCCCGCCAGCATCGCATTCGCCAGGGAATCCGCGCCGCAGTCGCCGAGGCGAGCGCCTAGTCCCTTGTCACACCAAAAGCTGGGGGTAGAGTCGTCGCAGTTTCACGCGGGCTTGTTGGGTCGTGAATTGCCAGTCGACGCCCTTCGTCGTTCGGTTGCGATCGTCTTGCCAGGCTTGGACTTGGCGCGTGAG
>JAAETT010000489.1 GCA_024228115.1 bacterium | reverse complement strand
TTATTAATTTCTGATAAGCAGTTTTTTGAAGTTATCAGCCATTTTTTAGTGATTAATCGAACATTTTAAAAACGTTGTTTCAGACCTATGTTGTTTGGTTTCAAAATGTTCGAAATTACAAAATAAACTGCTTGATGGTTAAATATAATCTTCAAGCAAACTTGTAAACTGGGAAAACTCTGTTGAAATTTCCCTTTCTATGAAATTTATTATAGCTCAGAACCAAAGGCAAATAAAAGAGCAATCTATGAGAAGAGGGAGGGGGACGCCTGTGTAAATAAATATTTGACATCTCTCCTTCCTTCTTCCTTCCATTGCTTTAGTTAGTCATAATACAGAAACTGATCTTCTATTCTAACTGCATCAGACTGCAATAAAATAAATCACTGTTGAGGCAAAAGAATAAATTCAATTAGTGCAGCTTCATGTTATTAATTTCTGATAAGCAGTTTTTTGAAGTTATCAGCCATTTTTTAGTGATTAATCGAACATTTTAAAAACGTTGTTTCAGACCTATGTTGTTTGGTTTCAAAATGTTCGAAATTACAAAATAAACTGCTTGATGGTTA
>JAAETT010000488.1 GCA_024228115.1 bacterium | reverse complement strand
TCTCACGCGCCAAGTCCAAGCCTGGCAAGACGATCGCAACCGAACGACGAAGGGCGTCGACTGGCAATTCACGACCCAACAAGCCCGCGTGAAACTGCGACGACTCTACCCCCAGCTTTTGGTGTGACAAGGGACTAGTGATCCTCATTTCCCGACGAGCAATTCGCGGACCGGCCTTCCGGCCTGAGCCCCACCGCCGGCTCCCGCTAGTTCTGGTTCATCAACCAGCTGAAGCCAAAGCTCGAGCAGTGCGCCTGGGTGTTGTTGCCCACCCACATCCGGAACGCACTCGGTCCGACGCGCTGGGCAAGCGGCTGAATCAGGAGATCACCTCCACCCTCGGCGCGGACTGGATCAACAACTTCGAGCTGGCGAAGACCACTGCACCATCAGCTACGTGCCCGAAGACTAGGCCCGGGAGAGGGCGACGCCACGTCCGGACGGCCCCAATACGCTTCGTCGCTGTCGGAACGATCGCGCGCAGCGCGCACGATCGTCAGTCGTACTTCTGGTGGCGAATCTGGATGAGGCTGTAGGTATCGCTCCGTTCCCCACGCTCGACCTCGGCCCGCATGCTATCGAGAGCGCGAAGGAGGTCGCGGCGCGAGATCATGCCGGCCAGTCGGCCCTCGTCCACCACGAAGATGCGGCGGTGACCGCCCTCCGAGAAGCGTCCGGCCACGGCAAAGACGTCCTCGTCCGGCGCCGCCACCTCGACCTCCTGGGTCATGTGGTCGGCGGCCGTCCCTGCGGGCCAGCCTTCGTAGATCGATTCTGCGAGCACACGGATGCAGTCCTCCTCGGACAGCACCCCCAACAGCTGCCCCCCTTCGTCCACGACGGGTGCGCCGGAGTAGCCACGCCGCATCAACGTGTGGGTCGCTGCGGCAATCGGGGCGTCGGGGGCGACGCCCTCCACTCGTCGGTTCATGATCTCGGACGCGCTGCGGGATCTTGTCTTGGAAGTCATTGGACACCTCGCGGAGGAGAGAGCCGAGACTCTACCGATCTGCCCGGCCGTGGCACGTGTCGCGCCTACAAATCATCGACCGCCGGATGGATCGACCCGGAACATGGCACGGCTCCTATCCCGCGGCGATCGCCTTTCCCTGTGTTCGAAAAAGCACATTGGGGGTGACGTTGGAGCCGGCAGGATTCTGTAGGGGTCGTTGCCGACGTGGATCATGATGAATAGCGTTCGCGATCGATCGACTGAGCGCCACGTGCGAACTCTTCGCAATGGCCAGCCGGCAGGGCCGCAGCCACGAGTTCGAGTGATCTGGTGCGGTTCCTCGGATCACATCACTTCCGCAGCACACCAATGGTCTCGCGGGAATCTGCTCGGAGCCTCGTGGACTCCTAGATCCGCCCCTAGCCCGACGAACGAGGGCTAGATCTCGCGACGGAGGCTGCCGAGCAATGCGGCAGGTGCGCGTACTCGAACGTGTGCGCCGTCCTCGTCGTAGCGCTCATCGAGCACGCGACAGCGTTCGTGCAGTAGGGCGACCTTCCTCTGCTCATCGTACGGGATCACGAACTCTTCCTCTTCCATCGAGCGTTCGAAGAAATCGCGAATTCGACCGTGCAGCGCGAGCACGTCCTCGGGCGACTTCGCTGACATCATGACCGCCTCAGGAAACTCTTCGGCGAGCGCCGAGCGCTGCGTTTCGGAGATCAGATCGCATTTGTTGAGGATCAGAAGGCGCGGGTGGTCCTCCGCACCAATCTCGCCGAGCACCTGGCGCGTCACGTCGTACTGATTGCGGAATGCGGGGTCCGAGGCATCTACCAGGTGCAGGTGCAGGCTCGCGTCCCGGGCTTCCTCCAGGGTGGAGCGGAACGACGCAACGAGATCGTGGGGAAGAGCCTTGATGAAGCCGACCGTATCGGAGACGAGGATCCGCGGGCGCGTCTCGGGCACCAGCGCGCGCACCGTGGTGTCCAGCGTCGCGAAGAGCTGGTCCGCGACATACATCGCGTTGTTCGTCAGCGCGCGCATCAACCGCGACTTGCCCGCGTTCGTGTAGCCGACGAGAGCGACCGTCTGGGTCGCGCTCCCGCTACGACGACTTCGCTGCACATCCGCTTCGCGTTGCACCACGACGAGGCTTCGCCGCAGCTCCGCGATGCGGTCGCGCACGGCGCGCCGGCCTAGCTCGAGAGTCGATTCGCCCGCTCCCTTGCCGCCGACCCCGCCGCGCTGCCGTTCGGTGCCCGCGTTGGCCTCGCGAAGCCGCGGTGCCATGTAGACGAGGCGCGCGATCTCGACCTGGATCTTGGCCTCACGGGTGCGCGCGTGGCGCTGGAAGATCGAGAGAATGACCATCGAGCGGTCGAGCACCTCGACGCCTGTGGCCATCTCCAGGTTGCGCATCTGCGTCGGCGTGAGGTCCTGGTCGACGAGGACGGTGACCGCATCGGTGGGCGAGCCCTCTTCTTCTTCGACCTCTGTTTCAACCGCATCGTCCGCGGGTTCGTCCTCTTCCGAGCGCGCCCGGGAGCCGGGTGGCGCATAGCTCGGAACGAAGCCCTGCCCACCCGTGTAGCCCGCGAGCTCCCGGAGCTTTCCCTCGCCGACGACGTTGCTCCCGCCCAGGCCCTTGCGCTTCTGCGTCACGCGCCCGATGACGCGCAATCCAAGCGTCTTGCCCAGACGTTCGAGTTCGTTCAGCGAACTCGCGAAGGCCTCGTCCGTGACGCCCTGGAGCTGGACGCCCACGAGTACCGCGGGCGGGCGATCGGCCTTGGAAACGTTGCGAGGGGGGGCGCCGCTCATGCCGGGCAGGCTCGCAGCATCTGAGCGGGGATGCAATCGCGCTGAACTCAGAGCTATACCTCGTCGATCGTGATTGGATCCGCTGCGAATTCCGGGCCGGCCTCGATCAGCGCGATTGCCCGGCCGGAGGGAAGCGTCCCTGCTCCCCCGTGCGGGATCGTGCGCCCTCGGTATAGATCCCTAAAGAGCCGGCTATCTTGGCGGCGTAGTGACGGATCAGTCCCCCTTGTCTGCGATCGCCCCCGATGCCTGGGTGGCGACTCGACCCCTTCGCTTCCTGGGCGTCGAGACCGGCACGCGCATGACCGTGGTGCGCCTGGCCGACGGCGGACTCTTCGTCCACTCGCCCACCTCGCTGGACGCCGGCGTCGGCGAGGCGGTCGGCGCCCTCGGGCCCGTCAAGGCCGTGGTGGCGCCAAGCCTGTTCCATCATCTGCACGTGGGGGAGTGGATCGACGCCCACCCCAAGGCGGTGGTCTGTGCCTGTCCTGGGCTCGAAGCCAAACGCGACGACTTGCGCTGGTCACGAACGCTGGGCGACGAGCCGGAGCCGGAGTGGCAGGGCGAGATCGACCAGGTGTTCTTCGCCGCGCGCAGCATGGAGAACGAAGTCGTCTTCTTCCACCGGGCCAGTACCACGATGATCTGCGCGGACATCATCTTCAATCTCAGTGTCCACTCCTCGCGCTGGACCCGCGTGGTAGCCCGTCTGCTCGGAAACCAGGAACCCGGTGCGACCTGGCTCGAGCACCTGATGATCCGACGCCGTGCCGAGGCCCGCGAGCAAGTCGACCGAATGCTCGCCTGGAAGCCCGAGCGGATCGTGCTGTCCCACGGCGCCTGGGTCGAGCACGGCGGCACCGAGGTGCTGCGGCGCGCCTACGCCTGGCTGTGATCGCGGATTCCCCGATCTAGTGATCCGGCGTGTTAGCCGCGGTGCCTCGCGGGGCTTTGATCTCCTCGCGCGGTGGCGGCTCAGCGCGCCCGAGTAGCGGGGCTCGTTTCGCGTCCGATTTGTGAGAGAATCGCGACATGATTCGCACGACCGTCGTCGGCAGCTGGCCCATTCCGTTCGGACTGAAGCCCAAGCTCACTCAATACTACAAGGGCGATTCGAGCGACGAAGAGGCGCACGACGTGTTGCAGGCGGCGGCTCGGATCGCCATGGACGAGCAACTGGCGTGCGGTCTCGACCAGATCATGGGGGGAGAAGTCTTTGCTCCCGATTTCGTGCACCACGTCCCGCCGCGCCTGGTCGGCCTCGAAGTCGTTCGCGAGCGCGACCATCGCGCGGGGTCCGAAGGAATCGGACACTACCGCATTGCAGGTGACCTCCAGGCGCCTCGGGGAACGGGACATGCACTTGCCTATCGCCGCGAGAAGGCGATTCAACCCGATCTCGAAAAGGCTGCCGTTCCTTCCCCGCTCACGATGACGCTTTCGTTTCCCACGGACCCCTCGTTGCCCGAGCAGATGGAGAATGTGGCTCGCATCGTGGAGGACGAAGTACTCGACATGGTGAGTGCCGGCGCACGGGAGATCCAACTCGATGCACCCTTCGAAGCCATTCTGGCGCTGGTGGAATCCCGCGATCCGAAGGAGATCGCCCCCTGGATCGTCCATCCCTTCCGTCGAGTCGCAGGAATCCGTCGAACGGTTCACTTCTGCCTGGGGGACATGGGGCGTCGGCCGGCGACCCAGGAGCAGCATCTGCGCAACCTGATCCCGCTGATCCAGCTCCTCGATGGCGAGATCGATCGGGTGCATCTGGAATGCTCTTACACGGGTCAGTGGAACGAGCGCGGCCTGCTGTCCGAAATCCCGGAATCAATGGAGGTGATTGCAGGCATCGCTGATGTCAAGGCAGAGCCCCAGAGCAGCGAAGCGATGGCCGATCAGATTGCCGCCCTGCGTGACATCATCCCGGACGAACGTCTGCTGGTCTCTTCCTCATGCGGTTGCGGTCGTGTTCCCCACGACGACGCGATCCGGATGATGCGCAACCTCGTCGAGGCGGCACACTCGGTCTCGACATGAAGGCCCACACCGTTTCGGCTAGTTCTGAAGCAGCGCCGCCTCGACCTTTTCGAGCAACGTCTTCATGGGGGCCGGCTTGTGGAGAACCCCGGCGAGGCCTGAGCCCTGGAATCGTGTCAGGAGTTCCTCTTCCGTGAACCCGCTGTTCAAGATGACACGAACGTCGCTGCGAATCGCCTGAAGCTGCGCGAAGACCTCTTCTCCATCCAGCTTCGGCATATTGAGGTCGAGCAGGACGCAATCGAACCCGCCGGGATCGCTCCGGAAGAGGTCCACGGCTTCCTGGCCATCTTCGACTTCAACGACCCTGTAGCCCGCGGTCTCGAGCATCGCCACGATGACCAGACGCACGGCCTTCTCATCCTCCACGACGAGAATCCGCTTGCCCTCCGAAGCCACGTCTGAGGCGAACGCTGCCGTATCGCGTTCCGCCTCCAACGAAGCCAACGGCAGCCAGACAGTGAACGTGGTCCCGACGCCGAGCTCACTGTTCACTGAAATCGCACCCTTGTGGGACTTCACGATCCCCAACACCGCGGCCAGGCCCAGGCCGTGGCCGGAGCTCTTGGTCGTGAAGAACGGGTCGAAGATCTTCTCTTTCGTATCCTGGCTCATCCCCTCCCCGGTGTCGCTGACCGAGACGCAAACGTAGTCGCCTTGTGGCAGCCGCGGGTAGGAGGAGATCTGTTCGACGTCTTCGGGCCCCAACGAAACCGGCTTCGTTCCGACGACGATGCTCCCGCCGTTACTCCCGATCGCGTCAGAGGCGTTCGTCATCAGATTCATGAACACCTGGCGAAGATGACTTTGGTCACCGAACACGCCCAGCGGGGAATCGTGCAGCTCGAAGACCATCGAGACCTTCTTCGAGAGCGCGGCCTTCATCAGATCGCCGAGTTCTCTCACCAGGAGCTCGCAATCGAGAATCTCCTTCGAACTCGAACCACGGCCGGCATACGCCAACATCTGCCTGCACAGGTCGGACGCCGCTTCGCTTGTGGATACGATCCTCTCGAGATTGAGTCTGGCAGGCGAATCCGCCGGAAGCGAGATCCCCGCGAGTTCTGCATTGCCCATCACCGCCGACATCAAGTTGTTGAAATCGTGAGCAATGCCGCCCGCAAGTACACCGATGGCTTCGGCCTTGGTCGCCTCACGGAGCTGCTCCTGCATTCGATCGTGCTCGATTGCCAGCCCGACCATGCGCGCCGAGATTTCGAGAAGCTCCATGTCGAAAGGGCCAGGCGCGGCCGGCTCGTCTTTGTAGAGCGCCATGGCTCCCAGAACTTCGTCGCCAGTCGCCCCGGTTACCGGTACGGACCAGCACGCGGACACCCCGGCAATCTTCGCGGCTTCTCGCAGATCCTTCCATAGCGGGTCCTCGTAGATGTTCTCCACGATCACCGGTACGTTCCAGAATGCGGCGGTGCCACAGGAGCCTACGGTCGGGCCGATTCGCAATCCCTGAACCGCGTGGTTGTATTCGGCGGGCATGCTCGGGCCTGCGCCGACGGACACATGCTCACCGTCTGACTCCACCAACAGGATCGATGATCTGCATCCATCCACTTTCGATTCGACAATGCGCACCATCGTTTCGAGCGTCTCAGCCAGGGAACTCTTTGCCCTGGACGGAGGTTCCGGAACCTCGACCGGGGTCACATAGGCGCGGTGTGACTGTGCCAGCACGACGACTCGTCCATCGTCGGTCTGCACACGCCAACGCAGCAGTCGCCAGTCGTCCTGCTTGGTCAGATGCCGCGCAAGGAGTTCACCTTCCCCCATGTCGATCGCGTGTTGCAGCGCCGGTCGATCCAGCGGGTGGATCCATTCGACCAGGGGCTTCGAGCTCAGGTCCTCGACGTTGAGACCATACTCATCCGTGAATGCGGAGTTGACGCGAGGCGTTTCACGAGGCTTGACGGATTGAAGCAGCATCGGCTGTTTCGAGATGGAGGCCATGCCTAGCATATCGGATTGAACCAACGTTCACTGAGGGATATCGGGTGGAGCTGCGTTCCAAGACCTGGAATGATCCCGAGCCGTAAGGGGAATCCCCTAGCCCGGACTATGCATGAAAATCAGTTGAGAAGCTGACTTTCGATGGTTCCAGGGTGCTGTGCGGCGATTGATCCTGACGGATGTCGCTTACGGTGGATGAGGCTCGGTCCTCGGCGCAAATTCGGGGCGTGCCTCGGC
>JAAETT010000487.1 GCA_024228115.1 bacterium | reverse complement strand
TACCACTAGACCACAGAGGCAGATGATTTCCACTGATGTCGGGTTATGAATGCGAGTGTGTATGTTGTGTCACCGTGAGTACATATGTTCCCACATTACCCCCGCGGCCAGCTGCGGAGCAGGTAGTGGGTACTGGGCGTTGCTCCAGAGCCCTCCTGCTTTTTTGCGCAGATATTGGTGTTACACGGGGTTCTGTGGATGTCTTCTTTGCAATGCAAATGCGGACATTTCGTACGTCACGGGTAGTGAGTGAGTGAGTGAATGTGAGTGAGTGAGTGTGATTGAGGGTGAATGAATGAGTGAGTGAGTGAATGATTGTGCTGGGTGTTTGCGTCACTCCGACTGTCACCATTGTGGAAAAGATTACCTCCGCAGGGATTCGAACCCCGGTCTGACGACTTGCAAGCGCCCGTCCTACCACTAGACCACAGAGGCAGATGATTTCCACTGATGTCGGGTTATGAATGCGAGTGTGTATGTTGTGTCACCGTGAGTACATATGTTCCCACATTACCCCCGCGGCCAGCTGCGGAGCAGGTAGTGGGTACTGGGCGTT
>JAAETT010000486.1 GCA_024228115.1 bacterium | reverse complement strand
TATAAGCTGCGCGTTTATCGAACATATTAAGCCCTATGCCCCAAACCGTATCATACATGCAGGTATTGACAAGCACAGCTGGCTTGGTGTTCAACAACGTCGCTTGCAACGCCGGTTGGGCAAATTTCAGCCGCAAACCCTCCATCATGATCGGCATGCGCGCGCTGACCCATATCGCCTCGTTGAAATTGTTGACGCGCCTGCCAAGCTGTCCTTGCTGCAATGGCGATGGCGTGCTGAGTATCGCCGTAGCGGTTTCGGTGTCGCCAAATTTTTTCGCCTTATTGTACTGGAAGTACTGCTCCACGCTGCTGAAGTTGACGCCATCAGCGGTAATATGGATCGGATAAAAATTCGATAGCACCGAATCCGCTCCATAAAAATACGTGTACTTTTCCGCATGAATTTCAGGCATTTTTTCTAAAAAACCCTTTCATTTGTAAATTTGCTGTCTTTTTTTTGCTTATCCCCTCTACACACACACATACACACACATACAGATATATAGGCGACGATTAGACGCCTGTTCCATCAGCACCAAAAAAACTACTTGTAAAAATTTTTACTGCATGTCAAAAGTCATAAACATTACACTAAGCTTTTAAACATCATAAACATGCGTCCTATGTGTTTTACATAATAAATTCAATAGTTTACCTCTTATACGTGGTTTTGTTCGCTGAACAACACCTAAGGTTCCGTTATTTTCAACCATGTAACACAATAATGCGTGTGCATCGTAGTCCAGTTGTAAATTATTCAACAGCGCGCTGCTTAAAATATTTGTATACACACTTGATCTACTCATAACAATATCAATTTTTTTCCTTTGCGTTGTACACGATCGGTCTTCGCATATATGCTGCTGCTGAATGCTATTGCCGGCACACGCGTTACAAAAAGTGTGCTTGGTCAAGTCTTCAACTTTATGCAGCAAAAGCAGCGCGAGCACCGATATGATACTATCTTCCGGTGCTGTATGTGGTACTGCAAAAAAAACCTGATTTTTTTGTAAAACTATACTGAGGGTTTTTGTAAAATTTTACCTAGTGTTAATTGATAATCAATCGGTGGCTCATACCTGCCTTTTTCTTCCCCTTCATCCTCGTAGTCAACTTCTTCGTACCGCCAGTCAGTTGGCGGCACTGAAAATAAAACCTATTGGCTACCCCTTTGATTTTTTTGTAAAATATATAGTTATGTGTTTTGCGGTCTTACATGTTTGCTGGCTGTCCCATTCGTATTGGTCCGGATTGTTACAGATTTGTTTTTCAAAAGTCGTATCATCAAAACTAGTTTGTTCTTTTGATGCGCCACTCTCCTGTTTTTTTCGCTGTCTGATGAACGTGACAGGCATGAATGATCTATTGCCGTTAATGGCTGAACAAAATCAAAATTTTGCTGATTTAGTAAATTCTGCGACTTTTATTAGAATAATTGTTGTTTTATTATTTAACCTACGTGTTTCCGGTTCGTTTTGTTCTGCTGCTGATCTGCTCTGTTCTGTTGATTTTAGTTTCGTCGCTTCTCTTGATGCAATTTCTTGCATAAAAAGCAGTTCTTCAGGCTTTTCTAAAGAAAACACCTATTGATTTCTAAAAAACTTGTTCAAATAAGAATTAAATACATGTTTGTCGGTCGTATGTGAAGAAAAAATTTTCTTTGGCTATCTTACTAGTTTCTTCCTTTGATGTACCGCTAGCCTGTTCTTTTGGCCCTCTGTCGAATGATGATCTATTGCCGTTGTTGGCTAAAGAAAATCCGACTCTATATTCGCAAAATCTAAACAGC
>JAAETT010000485.1 GCA_024228115.1 bacterium | reverse complement strand
TCTCACGCGCCAAGTCCAAGCCTGGCAAGACGATCGCAACCGAACGACGAAGGGCGTCGACTGGCAATTCACGACCCAACAAGCCCGCGTGAAACTGCGACGACTCTACCCCCAGCTTTTGGTGTGACAAGGGACTAGTGGGCATTCTGCCGCGGGTGGCGACCGGGGTGACGATCACTTTCGACGATACCCAGACCGTTGCGCCCTCCACGTTCTCTGCCGTTCAGCCGGGCGGGCCGTTCGGTCCCACACTCGATTTCGGTTCCGTGGTCATTTCCGGCGGCGTGATCGGCCTCGCAGTCACGCCTGCCGATCAGGCGGCGACCACACTCCCCAATTTCTACGCCACGACGGATTTCTTGGCCCTGGCCGACGGAAGCATGCTCTCCGGTACGATCAGTGGCGTTTTCAGCGGATCGGTACACTCAGTGAGTCTCGATGTCAGCAACGGCAACGTTTTCGCGGCGGACTTCATCCTCACTGCTTTCGACGGCGCGGCCGTAGTCGGATCGGATGTTGTCAGCCTTGCAGGCTTCGCCAACTCGGGGTTCGTTGGACTCCTGTCTGTCTCTGCATCGTCGATCACGAGCTTCACGGTGACCTCCACCCAGCCCGGGAGTACCAAGCTCTTTGCGGTCGATACAGTGGTGTTTGAGACGGTTCCGGAGCCCGCATCAACTGCTTTCCTGGGCCTCGGGCTCGTGTTGCTGGCGCGGCGGTGCTTGCAGCGGCGCAGCTAGGGAGCGATTCGGAAGGTCAGGCCACAGTCCTTGCTCGTTTCATGCTGGTCGTAGGCCCCCCGATCGACCGCCGTCCAGGTGAAACAACCGGAACCAGCCATCGGTAGGGTCACCGTCCCGTACCCCAGGACGGAGCCTCTGAAAGGATTGCCGTCGTCGACCTTCCGGTCGATCCAAGAAGCCTCAGATGCTCTGATGGGCTGGTCCCCTGGCTGAGCGGGGACGAGATCCCGGGAAATTTTCGTTTGCAGCACCAGAAACGTGCCCTCCGGCTGCTTCGCCGCTGGCGGCCAGCCGGGCAGGGGAGTGGTCATCCCGCCATCTGCATCTTTGACGTGAAATCCGCCGCCTATCGGTGCTGCGGGGTGGCTTGCGCCCCAGGCGATCATTGGTGAATTCGAACTCGTGTAGGTGTCGGTTGTTCTGGTGATGAGGCTTGTCTGCAGCAGGTGGCTCCAGAAAAGCACGGTTTCATGTTCTGCCGGCGTCTGCCCTGTTGTCTGGTGGCGTGAAATCGCACCGACCTCGCCGACATTGCCATCTCCCGTGGTCGACGCGGAGGTTGGGGCTTCGCAGGTACCCACGGATGCGCCGCAGCCCGGAATTTTGCTCGCGGCATCCCGAAGGTCGCCGGGCAGAGAGCCGTATCGATCCATGAACATAGCTGTCGCTGCGCCGGTTGATTGAACGGTGGCGATCGTCGCGGTTAGCTTCGCGTTGATCCTCAAACGAGAAAAGCCGAGGATCGCAGACAGTAGGAGTCCTGCGATGACGACAACAATGGATAGTTCGACGAGCGTGAACCCGGCGCCTGGATGAGACCGTTTCATCCATTCAGGCTACAGGGGAACGGTTTCGATTTCGTTAACGGCCTGTGGATCAGACAATTCCGAGTTGTCGGCTTCCGCTGGCATTGGGCACCTGGGCCTGGCGCTTCATTGGTCAGGAGTTCCGATCCGCGTCTGACAGCACGCTATCGACTTCTTCGGTGTAGATGCGCTCGAGCTCGGAGGTTTCCCCGTCCGTGAGCTTCGCGAACTCGCGAGATCGGGCGCGCTTGGAGAGGGCCCCTCGATTCTGGCGAAGGAAGCGGAAGAGAAGATCGAGGGTGTTGTTGGGCATCTCGACCACATCCTGCGCGCGCTCCGCGAAGCGGTCGTAGGCCTCGAGAAACGCGGCTTCCTTGGGCAGGTCCTCGTCGATCGTCGTCTGGACGCAGCGGTAGAGGAATTCAGCGTGCGCGGTGGCATCGAAGAAGCGGTAGAAGTCGCCCGTGTCACCCAGAACGCGGGCATTCCCCTTGAGTGTCGGCTCCCATTCAATGAGGCGAAGAAGGGGGCGGGAGGTGCTCTCGAGGACACTGCGGTAATCGTCGATGAGTCTGAGAATGACGGCGCTCACCGGGAAGACGAGACCAGGAGGGTTGAACCCGCGCTCTGCGAGTACGTGGTGAATCAGGTAGCGATGAAGGCGACCGTTGCCATCCTCGAAAGGATGGATATAGACGAAGCCGAAGGCCGCACAAGTAGCGGCAATGACGGGATCGAGTGGTCTTGTGTTGTCACTTGCGAAGGCAAGCAGGCCCTCGACGAGTTGGACGAGGTCCTCTGGCCGAGCTGAGATATGGCTCGGGATGGGTTCTCCGGTCTGGCGGTCGTGCTCTCCGACGAACCCGCCTTCCTCTCGGAGGCCTAGCTCCACAAAGCGTGAATCGCTGATCAGAACGCGCTGGAGGCGGAGGAGCTCGGCGAGATCGAGGGGAGTTCTTCCGGCCTGACCGATCGCCTGGCCCCATCGCTCGATTCTGCGCCGTGGCGGCCGTTCTCCCTCGATCGCGAAGCTGGACTTCGAATCCTCGAGAAGAAGAAACGCAGCTGCGCGCGCGACGATGTCGGCGCGAATCGGGGCGATCGCGGCTTGGGCTCGTGCGGCTAAGTCTGTCTTGAGAAAGTCGTTCAGAGTGTCGGTGCGAAAGACCAAGGGACAGAACTCAGGGGTGCCAGGTAGGTTGTTGCGTACCCGGTGGCGCGAGGAGCGCTCGCCGGGGACTGCGAACTGACGCTTGGGATCGAGAACATCGACAAAGGATCCGCGCGAGGCATCAGGAAGATCGAGCGTGTTCCCGGTCAGCCACTCGTAGAGAAACCAGGTGCGCCGGGCGTAGGAGCCTGTGGGCTGGCTTCGGACGAACTGCGTGATCCCCCCCGCGCGAACCGCAAGGAACAGGCGTTTGAGAACAAGGAGATCGACCCCCTCCCACTTGAGGGCGAAGGTGAGGTGGCCGGCCAGCGTGGCCTCGGGGGCATGCCTCGGGGTGAGCAGCCGCCAAGCGTCGGTAGTGATCAGCTTGTGGTGCTCGCCAATGGCGCAGAGTTGATGGGGCAGAGGCACATTGAGCTTGTAGGCGTCAATGAGGGCGGCGTAGCCAACGGGTCGCCCGGGCTCTGGGAGCCGTAGGTCGTGAAAAACCGTGATCGGCTCTGAATATGGATACGTGAAGTCATCGTCCATGAAAAACAAGTCTATATGATGAAAAATAGTGACACAATATCAAATTCATGAATTAAGATGTTCTTAGTGTGACGCAGCGAGGTTTCCCCACCAAATCAACAACTCGCCTAGCTGGAGCGGGCAAGGGGGGCATCAGGGGTAGAGAATTCCTCTGGCCGGATCCTCTCGAAGGCGTCAGAGAGGCTCTGAGAGGCGTGAAAGCCTCCGGGACCGGTACCGAGGGATTCCCAGGTCCCAGAAACGCTGTAGGGGTGTTCCACGGGCGTGACTACGCGTTTGAAGGCGGGAAAACCATGGAAGTTGCTCAGGTTGAATGCCTTGGTCGGTCGGCGCCGCACTCCCTGGTTCGGCCTTTCGCGTCGCAGCGGTACCAGTGCGGAAGAGGGAAGGGGGCGCAAGGTCCCTTTTTGGTTCCTCCGCTGGCGCGGCCCCTCCAAGAAGCTCGATGCGCTGGAGAGCACTGGTTTGGGGCTCCTCAAGAGAGGCCGTCACAGAGGCTGCCCGAACAGACAAGGAGGATCAACCATGAAATTCGCAACAACCTGGACCCGCGCGGCAAGAGCCGACTACTTCGCGTCCGTAGATTTCCTGCTGCAGCTTCGCTTCCGGACGAGTGTTGCCGAGCGACTCGCTGAAAGCGTGGTCACGGCAGCTTGGCGGGCGGGTTTCTCACCGCGCGAATGCGTCGAGTGGCTGGCCGCAGTGGATGGGCTTTAACGTGACCAATCCAACGTCTCCATTTTTTCGAAAGAAGGGTGTTAGGGGATGCTCTACGACTCGGCTCGAAGAAATCAACCTCAAAGCGCAACCTCTCGATCTCGTCGAGCGTGAGCGGGGCGGGGCTACAATCGTAGAGTCGGGTCGTTTGGGGTCCGCATGCGCGGCGATCTCCTGAGCCTCTTCTTGATCATCGTCACCTCAAGGCTTG
Source organism: bacterium (assembly GCA_024228115.1). Taxonomy (NCBI): domain Bacteria; species bacterium. The sequence continues at coordinate 2,951 of JAAETT010000485.1, read as the reverse complement.
CCCCGGAAGGTATCGGGGCAGGAAATGACGGTCACTCTGGTGGATGGCTCAAGCCGTCAGAAGCATCCTAAGTTCTTTGACGGAGCCACGATCGTTATGTGCCCTCCCAGTCGCAAAACACCTTCCTATATCCCGGCTCTCCCCGGAGGTACGGACCCTCAATGTCGGGATTCGGCTCAGGCGGGTCCACTCGGTCGTCCAGATGACGGAAGAGAGACCCCAAGGCACGCTTGGCATTCTGCTGTCTGGCTCCACTGACATCTTTGAGCCGGATCCTCCGAGCGGGTATTTCCATCCTTTGACCTCCTGTCTTTTTGTTGGGAAAGGAGGTCTCCGCGGGGGTTTTCGCCGTCTGGCTAGACGGCGGCGCAGCCAATTGTTTGGCGACTGCGGCGCAAGCGAAAGGAATCCGGGGTGCGGATGTCTGCAACCGCCAACGCAATAAGTGCACTCAGGGGAGACGCCTAGAGAACGATGCGCTCGATCTCGTCCAAGGTCAGCGGGTCGTTGCTTCGGTCGTAAAGCCGCGTTGTCTTGGGATCAGCGTGCGCGGCGATCTTCTGGGCCTTCTCCAAGGTGCCGCCGTTAGCGCGATAGATCGTGATGCCCGTGGCCCGCAGGCTGTGGGGACTGATCTTGTCGGAGAGGCCCGCGGCCTTGGCCCGGCGCCGGATCATGTGAAGGGCGTCGTTGCGCGTGAGCCGGTTCGGCGTGAGCTGACCGGTGCGCCCACGCGCCGAGCGGAAGAGGGGGGCTTTCTCGACAACCTGGCCGTCGCGCCCAGAACGCAGGGCGGCGAGATAGTCGTCTAGGTACTCCTCGACCACGTGGTGGGCGGGCACCTCATGGTGCTTGCCGCCTTTCTCGTGCAGCCGGATGCGCCGGCGTTTCCCGACACGGAAGTAGTCGCCAACGTCCATCGAAAGCGCCGCAGAAACCCGCGCAAAGCTGTAGAGCAGCACGCCCAAAAGGGCGCGATCGCGGAGGCTGACCACACCCCCAGTCGGGATGTGCGCGAAGAGGTCGCGCGCTTCCTCGGCCTGAAGCACCGGCGTCTTGCCCTTGGTGTACTGGACGCGAGGTCCACGAACAGGGGCGGCCGGGTTGGTCTCGATCACCTGACCCAAAACGAGCCAATCGAAGAGTGAGCGCAGGGCCGCCAGGTGCTGCTTCTTGGTGGCGTCGCTACCCGGGTGCTGCTCGATGTAGGCCGCCACGCCCATGGGTGTGATCTCCGCAAGCTGGCGTGCACCGTCCTGCGCGCACCAGGTGAGGAACTGCCCTGTCGCGCGCATGTAGGCGGCGCGGGTGTTGGGGTTGCGGATGTTGGCACCGAAGAATTCGCGAAATCGCGTCTTCGTCCTTTCGTTCCCGTGAGCAACGAGAGCCGGGAGACCCACGCTGCCGCTCTCGGAAAGCAGGGCAGGGCGGGTATCGGGCAAAGCGCGCTCGCTCACGAGGGCGACCCCGGCGCGCAGAAGAAGTTCAGCGCGGAAAAACACGCTGCTACCGTCGCGGCGACTGCGGCGATCCAAGCTGGCCACCTGACCTGTTCGGCGAGCCAGGCCGTTCTTTGCGTGTTGGCTCGATGCGCTCTAATTCGATGGCGCAGTGCATCGGTCTGGTATGCACCGCCGCCGGGGATCTCCTCAGTAGACACCCCTTCGCTGGCCGCAAGGTCGAAGAGTTCGGCACGCTTCAGCTCGTCGAGTTCGTCGCTCATCCCGCAGCCCTCCTTGCCCGCGACGCCAGGGATTTGGCTCGGCTGGCGAGGTTGTGGGCGTTGCTGGTGTGAACCTGCTGGCTCAATTCGGTGACGGCCTGAGCCAGTGCTTCGACCGCCTTGGCGAGGTAGTCGATTGATTCCTCGTTCATGAACCGGCCCCCGCCCGGCGCAGTCGATCCAGTTCCCAAGCCTGTATCTCCGCCTCCACAGCTCGGAGGTGGGCCTCCGGGAGATCCAGCTCACCCGAAATGCGCAGTGCTTCTTTGGGATCTGGGGAAACGAGAAAGAGCTTGTGCCACCAACGACTGGCCGTAGCTCGGTCGAGGGCACGTTTTTGTCTCTTGATTTCTTCTTCGAGCTTCTTCTTCCGCTCGCGGAGCTTGTCCCGTCGTTCCTCCAGGGCTTTCTCTTGATCGGTCATTGCCAAGGTCCTTGTGTGGGGGCAGGGCCGTCGATCGTTGCGATTCCGTTCATTGCTACGCACGCCAGCTTCGACGGACCAAGATCAACAATCCGGTTGCCAACATCGCGGCGCAGGATGCCTCTGGAACGGGAACAAATTCCTTCACGAGCCAGTGGCCTTGGGTGGGATGAGAGAAGTCCGGCGTGAGGAAGTCATCGAACACGCCGCTTGAGCTCGGGGTGCCCAGGAAACCAGCGGAGCTCAGAACAGCCGAACCAACGGCACCAGCAGGATCGCCATCGTCGTAGGTTCCAGCGGTGGCCGGCGAAAACGCCGCGTCAGTGACACCGAGCAATGCGACGAGCACCTCCACTTCGCCAGAAGCGCCTTCTCCTGGGACCCACGGCGCACCAGCGGGACGAGGGCAGGGGGCCTGGCTCTGGACGGAGGTCACAACACCGAAGAGCGAGCAAAGCTCACCTCCCGTGGCGTATCGCCATCCAGCTGACAACCAACCTCCAGCACCCGCGATGATGTCGTTGTAGGAGAGGCCAACTGTCTGGGTGACGTCGAGCCAGACGAGATTGCCGGTTGTTTCCCAGGTCGCGAATCCATCACTCGGCGTGACCACTCCAATCTCGATGAAGATGGCCCGCGCCGGCGCAACCGACGCGATGGTTACGAAGGTGTAGACGCTCACTCAGAAGCGTAGAAATCTGATCATTTGGCCGGGGGGCGACGCAGCCCGCCGTTCCGGATTCCGATTCAGATCTTCCGGGTCGAAAGGTCCTTGACCCAGGGCGAACGCCCTCCCGGCTCGAC
>JAAETT010000484.1 GCA_024228115.1 bacterium | reverse complement strand
TTCCAGGGCAACCCCGGCTCACACCCGATCCGGAGCCTTCGCGGTCCCGGGCGCCCCAGACCCTACTCACCGCAACAATTCAACCGAGAATCCCACGCTACGCGGCCGATCTCGCTTCTACCGCGCAGACTCCTAGGAGGCCTTCTTGAACGCTGCTGTCCTGGCGCTCTGCGTCTTCGCTTTCTTCGCAGTCGGCTACCGCTTCTATTCGAAGTTCCTCTCCAAGCGCATCTTCGCGCTGGCGGACGATGAGCCCGTCCCTTCGCGCACATTCGAGGACGGCGTGGACTTCGTGCCCACCCGCAAGGATGTCCTCTGGGGCCATCACTTCACATCCATCGCGGGGGCGGCGCCCATTGTCGGGCCGGCCATCGCGGTGATCTGGGGCTGGCTGCCAGCGCTTCTCTGGGTCGCGCTCGGCACCGTGATGATGGGCGCCGTTCACGATTTCTCGGCGCTGGTCATCAGCCTGCGCCATCGGGGCAGCTCGATCGGCGAGATCGCGGGCCAGGTGATCAGTCCCCGGGTGCGAACGCTCTTCCTGCTGATCGTCTCGTTCCTGATCTGGATCGTTCTGGCCGTCTTCGCCTTCATCATTGGCACGCTCTTCACCCAGTACCCAGGTGCGATCTTCCCGATCAACGTGCAGATCATCGTGGCCATGCTGCTCGGCTGGCTGGTCTACCGACGCGGCGTCAACATCCTGCCGCCCTCTCTCGTCGCCTACGCGGTGCTCCTCACCGCCGTCTTCTTCGGCAACGGCTTCGCCGAGGCGTTCCCCGCCGTGACCTCGATCTCCGTGACCGGCTGGGTCTGGATCCTGCTGATCTACTCCTTCGTCGCCTCGGTGCTGCCGGTCTGGCTCCTGCTCCAGCCCCGGGATTACCTGAACGCCCATCAGTTGCTCACGGGCCTGGCACTCCTCACGCTCGGTTTGATCGTGCTCCAGCCCTCGATCGTCGCCCCGATGGTCAATCCGAACCCGGAAGGCGCGCCGCCGATGATCCCCTTCCTGTTCATCACGATTGCCTGCGGGGCGATCTCGGGCTTCCACGGCCTGGTTTCTTCCGGCACCACGTCGAAACAAATCGGCTGTGCTTCGGACGCCCGGGCCATCGGCTACGGAGGCATGTTGGGTGAAGGCGCTCTCGGCATGCTGGCGGTACTGGCTTCGACCGCCGGCTTCGTGACCTTCCAGGATTGGTCGACGCACTACGGAAGCTGGGGCGCAGCCAATGGCCTCGGCGCCAAGCTCTCGGCCTTCGTGGATGGCGGCGCCCGTTTCGTCTCTTCGCTTGGCATCCCGACGGAAACCGCCGCCACCTTCATCGCGGTGATGGTGATCGCCTTCGCCGCCACCTCCCTCGATACCGGCGCGCGCATCCAGCGCCTGGTGATCAGCGAACTGGCGGAGGCCTACGGTTGGAAGGCCTTGACCAACCGCTTCGCCGCCGGAGCCGTCGGGATCAGCGCGGCCCTGGTCCTCGCCGTCACCCAGGCCGGCGGCAAGGGCGGACTGATCCTCTGGCCTCTCTTCGGCACGACCAATCAACTCGTGGCGGGCGTAACGCTGCTCGTCGTCTCGGTCTGGCTCCGAAAGCAGGGCAAGCCGGTCGTCTACACCCTGATACCGATGCTGCTGGTCGGCCTGGCGACGGTCGTGGCGATGACCGGTGAAGTGATCAGCTACTACCAGGCCTTCTCGGAACGCTGGCTCCTGGCCATCTCGGGAAGCACCATCCTGGTGCTCGACGTCTGGGTGATGCTCGAAGGCTTGAAGGTCCTCCTCTCGAGCCGGCCCGACGCCAGAACCCCGGAACCTGCCTGACGAACCCGCCCTCCGCGCACAGAGGAACTCCGCCATGGACGTACGCAACCTCTCCGGCAAGACCGCCCTCGTTACCGGCGCCGCCAGCGGCATCGGCAAGCAGAGCGCACTCGCGTTCGGGCGCCTAGGCGCCGACCTCGTGATCTGTGACATCGACGAGGCGGGCCTCGCCGATACCGAGAAAGAGCTTCGCGATCTCGGGCGCCAGGTACAGAGCCGACGGGTGGACGTGGCGGATCGCGATGCCATGCAGGCCTTCGCCGCCGATATCCACGAGCACATCGATAGCGTCGACCTGTTGATGAACAATGCGGGCGTCGCGCTCGGTGGCCGCTTTCTCGATACCAGCCTCGAAGACTGGGATTGGATCCTCGGCATCAACCTGCTCGGCGTGATCCACGGCTGCCACTTCTTCGTGCCCAACATGAAAGCGGCAGGCCGCAGCGGACACGTGGTGAACGTGTCGTCGGCGGCAGGCTACCTGCCGGCCAGCGTCCTCAACGCCTATGCGACCACCAAGTACGCCGTCCTTGGCTTTTCCGAAGCGCTGAGCACCGAACTAGCACCCCACGGGATTGGTGTGACCGCACTCTGCCCCGGAATCATCGACACGCCCATCACCCGCTCGGCGCGCCTGCGCGGGGAGCTCGATAGCGCCGACATGCGCAACGAGATGGTCTCGCGGTACGGCAAACGTGGGTACGGGCCGGAGCGCGTAGCGACGAACCTGCTGAAGGCGATCCAGAAGAACCGAACGGTCGCACCGATCAGCCCGGAGGCCTGGTTCGGCTACGGGTTCAAGCGGCTCGCACCCGGGCTGGTGCGGTGGCTGGGAGCCCGAGGCGAACGCAACGCGATCAAGAACATCGGATCGTGAAGGATCTGCTGCTGCTTCCGCGCCCACGCGAAATCGAACGCTTCGAAGGCGCCGGGGCCCCGACGAACGCAACGGTCCTGGAATCCGAGGAAACCGGCCTGCCGCCGGAGGCCTATCGGCTGCGCACGGTCGGCGATCAGGTTTCTCTGGCCTACTCGGACGCTGCCGGTCGGCGCTACGGCCAGGCCACCCTCGAACAGCTGAAGCGCAGCTGCGGCGAGATGCTTCCCGCCGTGGACATCCGCGATTGGCCGGATTTCCCCGTACGCGGCTACATGCTCGACATCTCCCGGGATCGTGTTCCGACCCGCGGAACCCTTGCGCGCCTGGTCGAGGTGCTCGACCTGCTGCGCATCAACCACCTGCAGCTCTACACGGAACACACTTTCGCCTACGCCGGGCACGAAGCTGTCTGGGGAGAGGCCTCGCCCCTGACCGGCGAGGACGTGGAGTGGCTCGATGGCCTGTGCGCGGAGCGCGGCATCGAGCTCGTGGCCAACCAGAACACGTTCGGGCATATGGCTCGTTGGCTGCGACACCCGGCCTATCGGGATCGCGCAGAGGCGCCCGAGGGCTTCGACACGAAGTTCGGCGCCCACCTGGCAGCGGCCGTGTTGGCGCCGACCCAGGCGAACGCGGATTTCGGCATTGGCCTGTGCCGGGAACTCCTCGCCCATCATCGCAGCCGGCGTATCAACATCGGCTGCGATGAGACGTTCGAACTCGGCAAGGGCCAGAGCGCCGCCGAGGTCGAGGCTCGAGGCAAGCACCGTGTCTACCTCGACCACCTGCTTCGTTTGATTCGCGGCCTGCATGCGGACGGGCGCGAAGTGCTCTTCTGGGGCGACATCCTGCGGGACCATCCGGAGCTGGCTGCCGAACTGCCGAAGAAGGACGTCGTGGCCTTGGCCTGGCACTACGAAGCGCCGAGTGATCCGAGTGCGCTCCCGGATGCACTCTTCGAAGTCCTCTCGGATTTCGGAATCACCCGCGACTCCCTGCGCGGCTTCCAGAACCATGTTCGAAGCTTCCAGGAAGCGGGCGTTCCCTTCTGGGTGTGCCCGGGCACTTCGACCTGGAACACCCTGATCGGAAGGCTTCGCAATGCTCGGGGCAATCTGCTGGATGCGGCCGAGGTCGGTCTCGCGAACGGTGCTGGCGGCTACCTGATCACCGATTGGGGAGACAACGGCCACATGCAACCCCTCGCCGTGAGCTGGCCTCCCCTGGCCTACGGTGCTGCCGTGGCCTGGTGCCTGGAAGCGAACCGCGAACTCGACGTGGCAGCGGCCCTCGACGCGTTCGTCTTCGAGGATGAGGCCGGCGTCCTCGGCGCCCTGCTGGATCGCATCGGCAACCTCTTCGATGCGACAGGCAAGACGGCCATGAACGGCAGTCCACTCTTCACGGAACTGCTCCCCGGCGGAGCCCTCCTGGCGTCGATGGGCGAAGCCGATCCGGAACGGACCGCGCAGACCCTCGCCCTGCTGGACGAATCCATCGAGGAACTCGAGAGCGCGCGACCGGCGGCGTCCGATGGCGGGGTCGTCAAACTCGAACTGGACGCCGCCCTCCACCTGGCGCGACATGGCGCCTGGCGTATCGCGCGCGCGGCGGGCCTGCCTCACCCGCCCGATTCGGAGCTGGCCGACGACCTCACCGGTGCGATCGCCAGACAGCGGGAAGCCTGGCTCGCACGTTCCCGCCCCGGAGGGCTTACCGACAGCCTCGGCCGATTGGAAAAGACCCTCGCGGAGTACCAGCCGGAGTAGCGAAGGACCCGGGCTCAGGCTTGGAGGCGTCGGAATTTCGAGAGCATCGGCTTCTCGGCCGCGATGAGGGCCGACCGCAAGTGAGTGGCCAACCGCTCTCGGGTCTCGCTACGGCCGACCGGAACCAGGTGGCTACCCGGCGTCCAATGAATCGACGGGCGATCCCAATGCTCCCACAAGGCATGGGCCTGGGAGGGAGGACAGATGCGATCCGCCCGGGCCGCGAGGATCAAGCTCGCCTCTTTGGAAACCCGCGGCGTGTGGGCCAGCGGCGAGTGCGGCGCCCAGGCATCCCGCCAGACCTGCGAGCTGATCCCGCTCGCTTCTCGTGCTTGCCGCTCTTCCGGTTGCAGATCCCCTTCCATCATCTCCTGAAGGGCGACCAACGGAATCGACGGAATGGCACACGCGAGGTCGGCATCGAGGGAGGCCCAAAGTGCCGTCAGGTAACCGCCCAAGCTCATGCCGTAGACGCCCACCGCGGGCGCGCCCTGCTGGCGAAGCCAACCCGCCAGGCGTCGCAGGTCCCAGATCGCCTGACCGAAGGCCGCGTTGGTCTGCAGCGGATGAGCGTCCAGGAAGCCAGCGCCGGAGCGCCGGCCGATGGCGCGCGGGCCGTGTAGAGGCAGGGTCGGCACGGCCACATCCAGGCCGAGCTTCCCGTGCAGCCCTTCCAGGTCGAAGGCCCGCGCGTCCCAGGCGATCCGACCCATGCCGTAGCCGTGCAGACAGATCAGCGTCGGACGTGGCCGGTCGCCGTGGCGCCAGAGATGCACGTGGGATGTCCGATTCGGCTCGATACCGACGTAGCGATCTCGGATCTCTGGATCCCGCGGCTCGTATTCGCTCTCGAAGCGGAGCAGCTCCGCACGGCCCGCACCCCAGACGGGCGTCGGAACGAGCGAGACCTTTTCGAGGGCGGGCGGCCGCGGATGGGCGGCGGCCGGATTCTCCAGAACTCCGGTCTCACGATGACGCTCGGCGGCCGCGCGCAAATCCTCCGCCAGTGTCGACGATTTCGGCGGCGGTGAAGCCATGGCCGTGAGCGCCCACAACAGCCGCAAGCTCTCGTCGATCGCGACGGAAGCCTGGGTGCGAAGCGAGAGCGGGTCCGGAAGTTCGACTCCCTCGGGCAGGACGTCCTGGAAGAGCGAGGCCTGGGCGCCAGTGCTGAACACGACCAGGCCGAGCAGCGCCGCGATCAACCCGGACGCGAGAGCACCCCCGACGGCCCAGGCTGCGCCAAGCGCCACGGTCGCGACCCCGGCGGCGATGATCCAAGGCGGGAGCCGGCGCCCACCACCCTGGGCGAGCTGGACGGCCAGGCCCCCGAGAACGAGCCCGAGGCCGCAGGCGAAGACGCCCGCCACGGGGCTGAGCATGAGCCCCGTTGCCGCCAGGACCGCAGCAACCGCCACCAACACCCAGACGCGCGCCATCAGAGAGGCCCGCCTGCGTTGGGCGTTTCGCAGGAGTCACCAGCGGAATCCAATTCATCGGGTTCGACGGGTTCGCCAAGCGCGGCCCACGGGAGCATCCGCGCTTCGGCATTGGCCAAGGTGATCCCGGGAACTACCGCTCGCAACACGCCCATATGCGTGACCACCGCCAACAAACCTTCGCCGGTGGCCTCCCGAGCGCGTTCGAGTGCCGCAACGGCGCGCGTGCGAACCTCGCGCCTGCACTCCCCGCCACCGGGACGCACGTCCCAATCGCCAGCGCGCACACGCGCGACTTCATCCGGATAACGCCCCAACAACTCCGCGTGAGGCTGCGCACTCCACGCGCCGACGTCCATCTCGCGCAGATCGGGTTCGAGGCGTGGCACGATGCCGAGCGCCGCTGCCAGGATTTCGGCCGTCTCCCGCGCCCGCGAAAGATCACTCGAAACCAGCGCTGCGATGGCCCGGCCGCGAAACGCCTCGGCCAGGGCACCGGCTTGCTCCCGCCCTTTCGGCGAAAGCGGTGCATCCGCCTGACCCTGCCACAAGCCGGCCGCATTCATCGTGGACTCTGCGTGACGGATGGCAAGGAAACCGGGCATGCGCGCGGGAGGGTAGCGGCTCGGTGCCGAGGAGCGCCCTCTCGCATGCGAGCCGACGCCTCGAGGATCTCCGGATGCGCCGCCAACCACGCGGTCAAATCTGGATAGAAGCGCACGGGCGCTTGCCCGAGCAACCAGCGACGCCCGGCCTCATCGAGCCCGCGGTGGATCAGCATTCGTGCCCCGGATCGCTCCACCTGGGCAGCTCCGGAGGGCAGTGCCAGGGCGCGCGTGCGCAGGCGAGGTTCCAAGGCCATGGCGGCTTCCGGCCGGTCGAGGAGCAGCAGCCAGGCGAGCACGTCTCCCGTCGGACATTCGAGCAACCACGCCCGATCCGCACGCCAGGCTTCGATCTCGGCCGGCGGGGCGGTGCCCGCCTCGAACCAGGTGCTGAGCCCGATCTCGCCGAAGCTACTCGTCGTCCGTGTGCGACAGCGCTCGTCCGGAGCGAAGTGTTGCCCTTGCGCCTCGATCTCGCTCCGCCCGCGCCGACGGCGATCGGGATGCAACAACGCCGCGCTGGTGAGCGGGGGCTCGGCCAGCATCCGCATCAGGCCATGCGCTCCTTCGGCCTCTCCTACGCGCCACACCCACCGGTAGCCAAGCGGGTACGGGCGCAAGAACATCGCGCGAATCCACGCCGAACCCTCGGGGAGCGCGCCTTCCACATCGATCTCGAATCGACGCGCGAAGGCTTCCGCATCCGGCGGTGGGATCCCGTGCGTGCGTTCGGCGTCGCGATGCTCCGTCCAAAGGGCATCGCCCTCGAGCACCGCGGCCAGCGCGAACGCGACATCGTCGAAACCATCGAGGCCCAGGCCCAACTCGGGAAGCTGCGAACCCCCGGCCTGGAAGGCGTGGGCCAACTCATGCACCAACACTTCCTCTACGAACGGGTCGGCCAACACCTCGCTCTCGCCGACTTCATCGCGCGCGACCACATACAACCGACCGTCGAGCACCGAGTAGAAGCCGGCGACCGATTGGGCCTGCAGATCGAGCCAGGCCTCCCAAGGATCTCCCGCCGGCGGGATCCACCCCAGCGAGCGAAGCAGCGCCGTGGTGGCGGCGCGTCGTTCCGGCCCGACGACCCGTGCCATTTCCAACTCGATCCTGTCGCGCACTTCGCGAGGAGAGAGGAAACGCGCATCGATGGCGGGCGCGACTTCCACGCCGCGCACCGCCCGAACGCGCTCGATGAAGGGAGTCAGGACCTCCTCCGGGACGGCCCTGGGTGAGGGAGTTGCGCAGGCTGCAAGCAGCACCAGCCCCGCGAGAGCGACCCGCAGAGCGCAAACCGCCCTGCTCCTTCCCCTGCATCCCCCCATCGCGCAACCCTGACACATCCTGTGCCACGTTGCCCGATCGGCGCCTACTTCCACCTCGATATGAGACGCGGCTTCGACCACCTCCACGCCGAGCTCTCCGTTGCCGCCGGAGTTGCCCTGCCCCGCTACGCCCTATGGCTTTGCCTGCGCGAGGCCGGCCGGGATCCAGAGCGGCTCAGTCGCGACGACCTGGTGGGGGCTCTCGAAGGAGAGCTCGCAGGCTTCCTCCGAGAACTCGGGCTGCGGTTGGCACCGGCTCGCAACCGCGGCTTGCAGCGACGGCTGCGCCTCTTCGATCCGCAGACTCCCACGCCGGAAGAGCTTCTGGCGCGCTGGCTCGATTGAAACCACGTCCGGCCCAGGTCGGACGGATGGCCGAGAACACGAAGCGTTTCGAGGGCTTCCACCGGCCATTGCAGCCTGGCGACGGGAAGCTGCCGGCTCGTGCGCCGACACCGTCTCCATGCTCGGGGCCACTCCCCTTGCGAGAAGTGGAGAAGATGAACCGACCCGACGCAGCAACCGACCGAGTCATCCTGCGGGAGGATCCTCTCGCCCCGAGCGCGACCGGGCTCGCAGGCAGACTGAAGCGGTTGGGATTCTGCGTCGCCCTGGCCGCCGAAGACGCCGAGCTCTGCCGCCAACTCGATCGTGGCGACGGCCCGAGGGCGCTGCTTCTGAACACAGTGCTTTCGGCCAGCGAGATCGCCAGCACATTGAAGCTCTCGGCAGACGGCATTTGCAAGGGTCACGTCACACCGTTGGCCGTAGGCAGGACACCCGGCCTGGCCGTCCGCGAGGCGTTGGGGCGCGGGAGCGTCACGCTCGCGGCCCTCGACCCGTTGGATGATGCCACCTTGCGTTTCCAGGTGAACCGGGCATTCCTGGCCACGCGCGAGGCAGGCCAGGCTCGCCGTGAGTTGCGGGTACCTTGGGAGGCGCCGGTTGCCTTTCGGAGTGAGGGCCGGGAGCGACACGCAGAGCTCTACAACCTTTCCCGCCATGGTGCTTTCCTGGAGACGGTCCGCCCTCTCCAGCCGGGCAGTCGGATCGAATTCTCCCTCCCGCTTTCACTCGGCACATCACGCATCCATGGCGAAGTGGTCCACACCAACGCGCCGGGCAACCTACGCCGACCCCGCGCCCCCGTTGGCATTGGTGTTCGCTTCGAGCCGCTCGCCGAAGCAGACATGGCAGAGCTCGACGCCGCAGTCGCCAACCGCTGCGCTTCACTCCTCCTCTGAAGTCAACCAGCGGGCGAGTAGGGGGGCGAGCGCGCGTAGGGCTTTGCCTCGATGGGAGAGCACGTCTTTCTGTGCCGGCTCGAGTTCGGCCATGCTGACCCGGTGGCCCTCGGGCTGGAAGATCGGGTCGTAGCCGAAGCCGCCTTCTCCCCGGGGAGCTTCGAGGATCAGGCCGGGGCACTCGCCGCGGCGGGTCCAAGTCTTGCCGTCCGGGCGGGCATAGGCGGCAACGCATACGAAGCGCGCGAGGCGCGAAGCTCCCGGTCGATCGGACAGCGCGCCGAGCAGTCGCTGCACCCGTTCCGCGTCTTCGAGCCCCGGCCCGCCGAAGCGCGCCGAATGCGGACCCGGTGCGCCATCCAGCCCGTCGACTTCGAGACCCGAATCGTCGGCAAGGGCGGGCAGGCCGGAGACCTCCGCCACCGTCCGGGCTTTCGCCAAGGCGTTGGCTTCGTAGGCATCGCCCTCCTCTGGCAAGGCCGCGAGTTCGGCCGCGGTGGCCAGGCGCATCGCGGTCCCGGCGCCGCCCAGCAGAGCCTCGAACTCCCGCAGCTTGCCTGGATTCGAGCTGGCGAGAACCAGCATGCCGGCCTCAGCCGTCCTTCACGCCAGCCGCTTCCAAGGCTTCCTGCTGGAGCTTCGTGAGCTCGGCGATCCCCTGAAGTGCCGAATCGACCAACGCGTCGAGATCCCCTCGACTGAAGGTCGTGCCCTCGCCGGTGCCCTGCACCTCGGCCAGGTGACCGGAGCCCGTGGCCACGACGTTCATGTCCACTTCGGCTCTGGAATCCTCTTCATAGGGAAGATCGAGCAGGACTGCGCCGTCTACCAACCCGACCGAGACCGCCGCCATCGAATCGAGCAACGGGTTCTTGTCAACGGCGCCCCGGCGTCGCAAGCGGTGGCAGGCCAGCGCAAGCGCGGTGTAGGCACCGGTGATCGAAGCGGTTCGCGTTCCCCCATCTGCCTGGAGCACGTCGCAGTCGATCCAGAGGGTGCGCTCGCCGAGAGCCTTCATGTCCACGATCGCCCTCAGACTGCGGCCGATCAGGCGTTGGATCTCCAAGGTGCGGCCGCCCTGCTTGCCTTTCGCGGCTTCTCGCTGGCTGCGCGTATCCGTCGAACCCGGCAACAGGGAATACTCGGCCGTCACCCAACCCTTGCCGGCGCCCTTCAGGAAGCGGGGTACCGTTTCTTCGCTGAACACGGTGCAGAGCACCTTGGTCGCTCCGAACTCGCAGAGCACCGAGGCCAACGGGTTCTGGGTGAAATCCGTGATCAGTCGAATCGGGCGCAGCTCATCCGCGCCGCGTCCATCCATTCGCTTCGCCATGCGGTCTCCTAGCGGATGTGGGTCTTGCCCACGCCTTGGGCCACACCGCGGCGCGCATCGTAGCGCTCCCTGTAGACGGCGACGGCCTCGGCGATGCCTTTTGCCAGCCTTTCTCGTTCGTCGTCGTCGCGCAGGGCCGCTTCGTCTTCCGGATGCGTGAGAAAACCGATCTCCACGAGCACGGCCGGCATATGCACGCCCATCAGCACGACAAAGGGCGCCTGTTTCACGCCCCGGGAGCGCGCGGCCTCGGCCGTCGCGATCCGGTGCTGGGCCATCCGAGCGAATTCCTGGGAGAGGGTCAGCTGCTCGGTGGCGGCCATATCGCCCAAGATCGCCAGCAAAGGGTCGCCGGCGGCCGGCGGCTGAACGTCTTCGCCGAATGCCAGGTTCTCGGCGCGAGCCAGCTCGAGGGCAGCCTGGTCCGTCGCTTCGGGAGCCGCGAAGAAGGTCTCGATGCCCCGGGCGCCTTTGTAGGACGAGGCGTTGGCATGGATCGAGATGAAGAGATCCGCCGCGGCGGCGTTGGCCAGTTCCGTGCGGCCTTCGAGCGGAACGAATCGGTCGCCATCGCGGGTCATGATGACCTGGAGCCCGTCTTCCTTCAGCTGCCGCTCGACGCGCTTCGCCACGTCCAGCACGACGACTTTCTCGACAAGGCCGCCGCGTCCCTTGGCGCCGACGTCGTCGCCTCCATGGCCCGCATCGACCACGACCACGTCGAACACCTCCGGCGCGCCCTCGGCAGCAAGCACAGCTGAGAATGCCTGGGAGAGCCCCACCAGCAGGAGCGCGAACCCCTGGCGTCTGCTTCTGCGCATCCAACTCGACACGAAACACCCCCTGGCGGGCGAACGTATCAAAGGTCTGCTCCGCAGCGAGCCCGCTGCACCAGGGAGACTTCATGGCGCAGGGCGCCCCCTTCCTTACCCTCGACCGGATGTTGTCTCGCCCCACGGCCTGGTTGGCGCTGATGCTCGGCCTCGCGCTCCTGGCTGCCCAGCCCGGCGACGCCGTGCCGGCGGTCGCGCGCCCCAAGACGCCCCACCTCACGACGCCCGCCGGTAGCGGAACGGCCTTCTTCTTGAGAGCGTCGGAGGAAGAGGTCGTGGCCGTCACCACGGCTCATAACTTCGACCTGCCGAGACTCGGCCGCGGTGGCGAAGTGCAGTTCGTGCTCGGCAAGAGCGGCACCCTCGTCAGCGCCTCCACCCGCTTGTTCGCGAAACCGGGCCGGCCCTTCTCGGAGGCCGGAGCGAGCCTGGCCGAGGACTACCTCGTCTTCGCCTTGGACGCCTTGCCGACGGGCATCCGGATCCTCGAAGCCGATGTGGAGCCGGCGGAAACCCTGGTCGGTGAGCGGGTCCGCATCCTCGGAGTGCCAGCCACACGCCCCCACGACCAGGACAATCTCTACGGCACGGTGCGCGAGGTCGAGGACGGTCGCCTCGAGGTCGAACTCGACGTCCCCGGTGATCTACGGGGTTGGGGCGGCTCGCCGGTGCTTCGCCAGCCGGAGGGAAGTGTGGTGGGCATCCTCCAGGCCCTCTGGCCGGAAGGCGACTCGCTGCGCCTGGGTGTCGGTCCGATCGCCGGGGTGCTCGCCGCCATCGCGGCGCCGGCCGAGGGAGGCCTCGGACTTCCGCTCACCTCTTTTGCGCCCATCGATGATGGGACCGATGCGAACGGCGAAGACGCCGCCCTCTCGGATCAGCTCGCAATGGCCGACACACCCCGTGAGATCCCGGGCGAGGGCCCGTTGCTAGGCCGTGCGGGCGTCCTCTCGACCGAGATCCGCCTGGAGATCGAACAGCCAGCGGACGGTGCCGTCGTTGGTGCAGCCACCGGCGCATTCGTTGCCGGACGAGCCCTGGCGCTACTCGGCGAGTTTCGCCGCTTCGATGTGATCATCGTGCTCGATACGTCCGGCTCCACTTCGGAAGCCAGCGGCGCCGACATCAATGACAACGGCATCCTCGGCAAGGATCGCTGGGGAATTCTCAATTCCACGGATCCAGGTGATTCGGTGCTGGCAGCGGAGATCGCGGCCGCCAAGCAGGTGGTGCGCGGGCTCGACCCGCGGAACACACGCGTCGGCATCATCACCTTCGCCGGCCAGAGCGAGAACGTCCGCGACCCCTACGGAAGGGGCGGAACGATCGTCATTGGCGGAAGCCCGGGTGGGGCAGCCGCCATCACCGAAGAAGCGCTCACCACGGATTTCGCCCGCGTCGAGAAGGCGCTCCAGCATGTCATGGAACGCGGGCCCGCGGGCGGCACCAACATGGGCGCGGGCCTGCGCCAGGCCATCCGTGAGCTCAAGGGCTTTCGTGGCGGGCTCTCGACACCGGACCCGGAGAGCGAGAAAGTCGTGCTCTTCTTCACGGACGGCGAACCCACCGCCCCCTATGACCCGGGCGATATCCGTTCCAATACCCGCAGTGTGTTGCGTGCCGCGGAAGCCGCGGCCCGCGCCCAGGTCCGCATCCACTCCTTCGCGATCGGCACCAAGGCATTGAAGCGGCCCGTTGCCGCCGTCGAGATGGCGTCGCGAACCGGCGGCTACTTCACCCCGGTGCGTGAGCCAGGCGATTTGAAGGAAGTGATCGAAAGCGTCAGCTTCGCGAACATCGAAGCCATCGAAGTCACGAACCAGACGACCGGCGAGGCCGCCACCGAGCTGCGCATTCAGGCCGACGGCAGCTACGGCGCGCTCGTACCGGTGCGCACCGGCCTGAACCGCATTCGTGTCCTCGCACGTGCCAGCGACGGAAGCGAAACCAGCGCGGAAGTCTCGGTCGGCCATGCAGAAGGTGTGAAGCCTGTGCGCCTTCCGCGCGAACTGGTGGCCCTTCGCAACCAACTCCTCCAGGAACGGTTGATGAACCTCAAGCGCGGCCGCATCGCGGCCGAGCGCGACGAAGCAGAGCGTACGCGCAAGGACCTCCTGCTCGACATCCGGGAAGAGCGCGCCCGTGCCCAGGAGCGGGCCGCCGAGCAGACCAAGGATCTCCAGCTCGAGGTCGAACCGATCGAGCCCGAGTAGGCAGCAGGCGGGGACGTTCTTTCCGCTTCCGATCAGCTGAGCGGGGGCGCGAGCTCAGTCGGCGTTTCGGGCGGACCCGGTAGATCGGTGATCTTCGGCTTCACCCGCTGAAGCTCTTTCTCTTCGCCCTTGCGGCGCTTCTTGGCCAGGTAGGCCACGAACTTCTTGTAGGCCTTCGGCCGCTTCCTCTCGAGCCACTCGACGAAGGGATCCGCCTGGGTCCAGATCCACTTGTCCGGCTGCTCATCATCTACGTTCTGCTCGCACTCGCGCCAATCGAATTCCTTGCAGATCATCGGGCGGGTCTCATAGATCGCGCACAGACCCTCGACAGAGAGGTGCTGGCAACGCGAATCGAAGCGGATGAACCAGCTGTTGTCCCAATCGACGAAGACGGAAACGCCGTGGTGCACGAGGTACCAGACGACGTAGTCGTATTCCTTGTTCGTCGTCGGCTCGTCGATCTCGACGGCCACGTAGGTGCAGCACTTCGTGCAATCGAAGCACGGATGCTCCGATTCCTTCACGATGGGCAGCAGTTCTCCCTCGGCGATGCTCACCGTTCCCCCCTGTTGGTGAAAGCGGAGGGTAACAGCCGACCTCTCGTGGTGCCGCGGTACACTCCCGGGCCATGAGCGACGGCCTTCCCTACGACTACATCGACTCCGCGCTTCACGAGCGGCGGGAGCGCGTGTACCTGATCCTCGCCGGCCTGTTCCTCGGCTCGATGACGATGTTGAACATCCTGGGAGTCTCGCGCTTCCTGGATCTCTCCTTCCAGGTCGGCCCCTGGACGATCCCCCTGCCGCTCGCGGTCGGAGTACTGCCCTACCCGATCACGTTCTTGTGCACGGATTTCATCTCGGAGCTCTACGGGCGAAAGCGCGCGAGCCACGTGGTGTGGGTGGGGCTGGGCCTGAACCTGTGGGTCGTGATGTTCCTCTGGCTCGGCGGAGTGCTACCGCCGGAGACCTCCTTCGAAGCGTCGGGCCTGCCTGCGATCGACGCTCCAGACTACGCCTTCTACCGCATCCGCCAGCTCACGATGGGCGCGGTGCTCGCCTCGATGGTCGCCTACCTCGCGGCCCAACTGGTCGATGTCTACCTCTTCCACTTCTGGAAGCGCCTGACGAAGGGACGCCACCTCTGGCTGCGCAACAACGGCTCGACCCTCGTAAGCCAGCTGGTCGACACGGTCTGCGTCATCACCATCACCCACTATTGGGCGCAAGGGCTGCCGATCAACGAATCCGAGGCGATCTGGCCGCAACTCAGGGTCTTCATCGTTTCGGGCTACGTGTTCAAGCTGGTGGTCGCATTGCTGGACACGATCCCCTTCTACCTCGGGGTCGCTTGGCTATCGCGCTACCTGCGAATCGATCCCCACGCCGAGCATCGGCGCTGGGAGACGAGCGGGAGTGACGGGGACTCGACAGGAGCCGCCGGGGACTCGGCAAGAGACCGCTAGCGCGCGGCGAAGGCCAGGGTGGGCCGGACGCTCCACTCAGCGTGCTCGGTGAAGACCTTCAGCGGTACCCAGCCGGCGATCTCGGACATACGAGGCATGCCGCGGGTCATCGCGCCGGTCGGGTCGATGACCCAGGGGTCGTCGGACTGGTCGAACCAGAAGGTGACCATATGGTGCTGGCCATCCGACGGTCGATACACGATGGCCCGGAAGACCTGATCGTCCCCGAAACCCAGATCGCGAAGCGCGTGATAGACGAGCAGTTCGAGGCCGTCGCAATCGTCCCCGTTGTTCGCGAGCGTGTCCTCGAGCGTCGCCCAGTGATCGATCGGGCCATCGGGCACGTAGTGGGCGCGGGCCTGTTTTTGGATCCAACGGGCGACCCCGGCGGCCACATGCTGCGGATCGACGGAAGCCCTCCGCTGTTGGCTGCGGAAGCTGCTGTACTTCGTGCGAAGATCGCGCGCGGACGGGCCAGAGGCGACCGCAGGAACCGGCCGGAGCTCCCTCACCTGCCAACCGGCGATCTTCGGGCTCCAGGGGTCCCGGGTCGCGGGGGCGGCGAAGTAGTCGTAGGAATGGGCGTCGCTGGCGGCGGGGATGTTGGCGCAGGCCGTGCTCAGCCCGATCAAGGTGGCCAGAAGCGTGGTGCGGATGGAAGCGGGGTGCATTACCCACACTTCATCGTCGGGAGACCCCGGAAGATTTAGCCTAACTATCCGTTTTTCAAACGGGTTTAGGCCACCGAGGCATTTTGGACCCACTCCGTTTGGAGATGTGGATCACACTTGCCGATCCGCGGACCGGCAGGTTGGCGGCAGGCACCCCGCAAGCGCGGAGAAGCTGCCGGCCGGTGAGAGCCGTTCAGGCTAAGCCGGGATCTCGGGGAAGTAGTTCACCAGGGTGAACAGGATCACGACGAAGCCCACGATCGCGGGAATCCCGCCAACGATGTAGAGCACGCTCACCAGATCAACGGTTCCGTGCTGTTCGTTCTCGTCCTGCATAGGCCCTCCCTCGGTGGGCGCACACTAGCGGGCCCCTGTTGCAGCGTCGAGTCCCTCTGCAGGTATCCTCCGCCCACCTGGAGGGGGTGTGGGGCGCAGGCGCATGCTCGCCATCGTGGCGGGCGTCTATGTGATCGAAGGGTTCCCGATGGGAATCTTCAGCGACCTGCTGCCTGTGTACTGGGCACAGGCCGGCGTCCCCCTCGAGACGATCGGAGCGCTTTCGGGCCTCGGGCTGGCGTGGGCAGCGAAGCCGCTCTGGTCCCCCCTCGTTCAACGTTTCGGTGAGGGACGGGCGTGGATCAGCGGATCGATGGCCGTGGTCGCGGCCGCCCTCTTTTTCGGTGGCAGCGAGCAACCGAGTGCCATGAGCCTGTGGATCGGGACGGGCCTGTTGTGCGCGGCCTCTGCCACTCAGGACATCGCCATCGATGCGTACACGATCGGGCTGGTGCGCCGGGGCGATGAAGGCATGGCGAATGCGGTGCGCATCACGACCTACCGTGTCGGCGTGATCCTGGCGGGAACGCTGCCGCTGCTCCTGGCGGGTCCGTTCGGCTGGCGGACCGCACACCTCGCGGGCGGGGCGATCGCCCTGGCCCTGGCGCTCGCCACCTGGCTCGCGCCGCGCGTCGACGGCCCGGCCGGCGGGCACCCTCCCCTACGCCACGCCTTCCGCACCTGGCAGAGCCGCGGTGCGGTGGCAGGCGTGCTCGGCTTCGTCCTCCTCTATCGCGTGGGGGACATGGCGATGGCCCCGATGTTGAAGCCCTTCTGGGTGGCGCGGGGCCTGTCGAACGAAGAGATCGCGTTGGTCTCGACGACCCTGGGTACGGCAGCCACCGTCGCTGGAGCAGCGGTCGGTGGGTGGATCGTAAGCCGCATCGGCATCTCCCGGTCGCTTCTCTGGCTCGGTGTCTTCGCCCTGGGCTCGAACCTCGGTTACGCGGCTGCGGCCAGAGCGGGTATGCCCGCGGAGGCGATCTACGCGGCGTCCCTGATCGAATCCTTCTGCGGCGGCCTGGCCGCCTCGGGCTTTCTCGCCTTCCTGATGCGCATCTGCGAACGCGAGTACGCAGCCGTCCAGTACGCAGTCCTCACCGGCGCCTACGCAACAGCCGGACGTCTGCTCGGCATGGGCTCGGGCTGGGCCACGGAGCAGGTGGGCTTTGCCGCGTTCTTTGCAGCAACGGCAGCTCTCGCCCTACCCGCCTTCGTCCTACTCCCTCACGCCGCGCGATGGGTCGCCGCCATCCCCGAAGAGCCCGAGACCTGACGGCAACCAAGGGGACGCTTTCAGGTTCGGATCAGCTGCGCCACTCCGGCGGGACGGAGGCCAGGTCGGCTTCGACTTCGAGGTTCTGGAGCCGGGCCTCCAGGCGCTCGATCTCGCTGCGATGGCGGCGGATCTCCTGACGTAGCCGATAGTCGAGGGGCGCATCGACGGTCGTCGCGCCGGGGATCGGCGGTGCGATCTGCCAGGGCTCGGTGGAGGCTGCGATCTCTTCGAGCTCCCGCTCGGAGTCTTCCAGGGCCTTCTCCTCCAGGGCGAGGTCCTCGCGAATCTGGCTAAAGCGTTTGCGCCACTCGGAGGGCGTACGGCCGCCCTTCTTTTCGATCTCGTAGGTGCGGCCTCCTGGGAGTTCCAGGAGCCGATCCAGCCCCACCTGGGGCGGAGCCTCCTCGGCGAGCCCGGGACCCGCTATCAGCCAAACGAGCAGGCAGACGAGCTTCGGGAGCCTGGAAGTGCTGAGGCGAGGGGGCGAGGCCATGGATCCTCCTGGGCCCTGCCGAGCCCGATGAGCGCCTTCAGGATAGCGACCCGCCCGGCCAGGGATCGAGGTCAAGCGCCCCGCGGATCCGCCGATACGGGGTGATGCCCCACGGTCCGCCGTGGGCTCACCAAGAGGCTTGAGGAAGCACGATGGAACGGGAGACGCTGTACCGGCTGCTCCGACTCGGTATCGAGAAGGGAGCCTCGGACATCCACTTCCAGGTGGGGAACCTGCCGTTGTATCGCTTCAACGGAAACCTGGTGGAGCTCCGATACAAGGTCCTCGAACCCAGCGATACCGAAGCGATCGCCGGCATGCTGCTGGAGGACGGCCTGCATGGCGATGCCATGGAGTTCAACGAGCTGGATCTCGCCTACGAGCTGCCGGATGAAGGCCGCTTCCGGGTCAACATCTCCCGGCAGCGCCGCCATTTCAACATCGTCCTGCGGGTCATCCCGCTGCAGATCAAGGGTTTCGAGGAGCTGAACCTCCCCGGCGTGTTGAAGGACATCGCCCAGGTCACCCGCGGCTATGTGCTCGTCACCGGCGCGACCGGCATGGGCAAATCGACGACGCTTGCCGCGATGTTGAATGAGGTCAACCGACAGCGGAAGGCAAAGATCATCACGATCGAGGATCCGATCGAATTCGTCTTCAGCCACGAGAAATCGATCATCACGCAGCGGGAAATCGGCACGGATACCGAGTCGTTCCCGTCGGCCTTGCGCGCCGCCCTGCGCCAGGACCCGGATGTGATCATGGTGGGCGAGATGCGCGACCTGGAAACGGTAGACACCTCCCTGAAGGCAGCGGAGACGGGTCACCTGGTCTTCTCGACCATCCACACTTCCGATGTCGCCTCCACCATCAACCGGCTCGTCTCCTTCTTCCCGACCGAGGAGCACCTGAACGTAAGGGCGCGCCTGGCGGACAACTTGAAGGCGATCGTTTCATTGCGTCTGCTGGTGAACAAGAAGGAAGACGGTCGCGTCCCGGCGGTCGAAGTCTTGCGCATGACGCGATCCATGCAGGAATGCATCCGGGATCCCGCCAAGACGCCCGAACTCACGGACTACATCGCCCGCGGTCGCTCGGAGAAGATGCAGACCTTCGACCAGCACCTGCTGGACTTGCTGAAGGCGAACAAGATCAACATCGAGACCGCGCTGGCAGCGGCTTCGAATCCGACCGACTTCCAGACGACTCTCTCACTGGAAGGCCATGATCACGAAGTCGGCACGGAAGACGAGAAGCCGTCCGACGATCTCGAGATCGAATCGGACGACAGGTTCTAGAGATGTCCGCAGTGCACGACGCCCCTCCCGAACCTGACCTCGCGACCGATCAGGAGACCTCTGCCGACCGCTCGCTGGCTGCTGCCCTCGGCCGCGCCGCAGCGCGCGCAGCGGAGCAGACTGCCGGTGGCGCTGCATTGTTGCTGGTTGGAGACTCTTCCTCGGCTCGCCCCCGGCTACGCGCCGCAGCAGGGCTCGACTCTCCAGAGCAGGCCCGCGAAATCTCCGGTGCGTTGATGCCCTTGATCCGGGATGTCATGGGCACCGCAGCCCGACAGGTGCGCGAGGGCGATCCGGCGAGCCTTGCCCAGCAAGCCGGCGGCGTGCTAGGGCTTCCCGTACAGGCCGATACCGGCCCCTGCCACGGCGTCCTGCTCTTGCTTTGCCCACGGGAGCCCAGCCTCGCCGTGGCCGAGAACGTGGCCCACCTGGCCAGCTCGGTGGCACTCCGCATCGACCACGAAGCCCTTTGCAGTCGTGTGAGAGAACTCGAAGAGGCGCTCGTAGGCAAGGAACCGGAAACGGGCCAGAGCGGCGAGGAGATCCTGAAGCTATCCGAGGCCCTGTTCGCCCAGGATATCGAGTTGCTGCAGAGCCAGGAAAAGCTCGGAAGCGTCCAGAGGCTCAAGAACGACTTCATCGAGAAGATGTCGCGCGAATTGCGCACCCCGCTCAACAGCATCATCGAATCCGTCATCTCCGTGCTGGCGGGAGAGAACGAGAACCTCTCCGAAGCCGGCAGGGCCAACCTGAGGAATGCTCTCGACGAAGGCACGGCCTTCCTGCGAACGCTTCAGAACATCCTCGATCTCTGGCGACTCAAGCAGGGCGAGGTGTCGATCGCTCAGCAGACCGTCAACTTCCGCGAAGTCGTCGAGGAAGCCATCTTCAGCGTTCAAGACACCCTGGGTTCCAAGCCCGTGGTGATCGACAAGAAGATCGTCGAACCGCTGCCCAAGCTGCAGACGGATCTGCCGAAGGTGAACCAGATCTTGTTCCTGCTGCTCGACAATGCCGCCAAGTTCATCGAGCAGGGCCGCATCGAGATCGGCGCCGAAGTCCAGGACGATCGGCTCCGCTGCACGATCCAGGACACGGGCATCGGAATCTGCGCCGACGACCAGGAATTCATCTTCGAAGAATTCTTCCAGGTAGACGACACTTCGTCGTCGGACTACCGGGGTGCCGGCCTCGGCCTGACCCTCGTGCGCGAGCTTCTCGACTTGATGGGCGGCGAGATCGATCTCTCGAGCGAAGTAGGCCGCGGGACGCGCGTCGGCTTTTCCGTCCCGGTCACACTGGCCTAGGCCAGCTGGCTCCGGCTACTCCTCGGCGCCTTCGTCCTCGACCGCGTAGTCCGGGGAGATATGACCGGCGGCGACTTCGCGAAGAGCCGTCACGATCTCCTTGTTCTCGTCCGTCTGGACCAGACTGCGAGCGCCCTTCTTGAGCTGCTTGGCGCGGATCGCGACCATCTGCACGAGGTGAAAGCGGTTCGGGACCTTGGCTGTGCAGTCCTCGATCGTGATCCGTGCCATGACGATCCTCCGGCGAGCGGCGGGCAGCCTGCGCCCCCAGGGGAGGGTGGCTGCGCCAGGTAGAGAGGGACGGCGGAGGCTAGCAGCCGCCCCAAAGAAGGAAACCCCGGCCGGCATATGCCGGCCGGGGTCCCAAGACCTTCGGTGAAGGTCACCGCACGGCTATCGCCGGCGCGTGGCCTTCTTGCGACGGGTCGCCTTCTTGCGCGTGGCCTTCTTCCGCGTCGCCTTCTTGCGAGTCGCTTTCTTGCGAGTCGCCTTCTTGCGCCGGGTGGCCTTCTTGCGTGTGGCCTTCTTGCGAGTCGCCTTCTTGCGCCGTGTGGCCTTCTTGCGAGTCGCCTTCTTGCGGGTCGCCTTCTTGCGCCGTGTGGCCTTCTTGCGAGTGGCCTTCTTGCGAGTCGCCTTCTTCCGAGTGGCCTTCTTGCGGGTCGCCTTCTTCCGAGTGGCCTTCTTGCGGGTCGCCTTCTTACGAGTGGCCTTCTTCCGCGTGGCCTTCTTGCGAGTCGCCTTCTTGCGAGTCGCCTTCTTGCGAGTTGCTTTCTTTCGAGCTGCCATATCTTGGGTCACCCCCCTGTGGGTGCGCCGAACTCCACTGTGGAGCTGGAACACCGCGGTGTTGGTGGTTCCAGCCCCCTATCGGAGACAGGAACCCGCGACTTGAAGGAGAAAACCCCTTTTCCATCGCAATCCTCGGCCATTAGCGCCGAAGTTGCGATCGAACCTACCCGTGCGAAAACACGGCCGTCAAGAGAGAAACGCAAAAAAATCAAGAAGATGGAGGCCCAAGCTGCGGGCGTTCGGACAAAAACGCCGTGAACTCGGAAGCCGCGGACGACCCTCGACCCGGGCAATGCGAAAAACTCGCAACGATCCGCAAAGTTGACGCTGGGCTGCGGACTCCCTATTCATCCCGGTTCTTCCGGATCTCGAGGAGCCCGCGTGGGTAGCGTCATCAAGAAACGCCGCAAGAAGATGCGCAAGCACAAGAAGAAGAAGCTTCTGAAGCGCGCGCGTCACAAGCGCAAGCGCTAGCCGCGTTCTGCGGATCGAGCGAGCTGCTCCTTCGCACTCGCCGCCGCGTCACACCGCCAGGAAGCGTACCCGATGGGTGCGCAGGGGATGCGCCTGCCTGAGCCCTCAGTCGGCCGCAATCGGGCGGCCTGGCTGGTTCACCGCAGCCGGGTCAGGCGGTCTGCTGGATCGGTGCCCCGCCGGGCCGTACCCACACGCGACGAACGCGACCCAGCAGCCTGTTGATGGGATGGCGCCGGGGCAGGAAGGTGAGCATCGGCGCACTCCGCATACCGAGGCTCTGGAGCTCGCCAAGCATCTCTCCGTTGCTCGGGTCGATCATCAATCCTCGACGGAGATAGCGGATCGCCTCGGCCTTGAATCCGAACGCCAGGTGGACGCGCGAGAGGTTGTGATAGAGCTCCGGGTTGAAGAACTCTTCCTTCGCGGCCGAGCGGCACAGCTCGAGGGCGCGATCGAATCGACGGTCTACGAGGGCCAGGCCCAGGCCGTAGAACGACCGGTAGCGGGGATTCGCCTGATCCAGGTTGTGGGCCTTCCGGAAATGCTCGAGGGCTTCTGCAAACTGGCCTGCAGCAAGCAGATCACGGCCCCGTCGGTACTGCTCTTCGGCGGTCACGGACACATCGTCTCCTTCGTCCTTGGGCGAGACACCGGGTGACCGGGCTCACGCTTTCGACGTGTGACAACCTTCTAGGCAAGTCCCGTGCCGAGCTGCAGCAAGCGGCAACTTGCGATCCGCGAGACCGCCGCGACGTGGGAATCCCAGGCGCGGGATTGACTGTGGCCTGTTCACCCCAATGCCCGATTCGTAACCGGGAGGTACCAGATCGTACTTGGAGCCAGGCGCGCGCTGGATAATGCCCCAACAGCGTGAATCACATCACTAGCTCGTCGGAGTTGTAGACGGCAAGCGCCTGCTGCACATCGCCGAAAAGCTCTTTGAAGTCGACAATGTGGCCGTAGTCCTTGTCATCACCATCGAGCCGGTTGGTGCGGCAGATGGCCTGGAACAGGTTGTGGTCGCGCAATTCATTGTCGAGGTAGATGTACGTGCAACTAGTCCCTTGTCACACCAAAAGCTGGGGGTAGAGTCGTCGCAGTTTCACGCGGGCTTGTTGGGTCGTGAATTGCCAGTCGACGCCCTTCGTCGTTCGGTTGCGATCGTCTTGCCAGGCTTGGACTTGGCGCGTGAGATC
>JAAETT010000483.1 GCA_024228115.1 bacterium | reverse complement strand
GGAGCTGGCGATCCCGAGAGAAGGCCACCTTGAAAAACACACCCACAAAGGGCTAATCACACCACACCTGTCTTGGGCGGCTCCCTATGGCCGCTTTTCAGACGTTCACGTATGGCCGGTTTTGAGGTGTTCACCGAGGATTTCGCAGCTCGTCCGTATCCTTGTGGTGCTCTGTGTCATGGTGCTGTGCGTCCGGCTCCTACGTGAGAGCATTTCGGACTCAGGCAGCCCCGATCCATGAGTCGGGGAATCCAGGTCATCGTCTACATCCGCCACCTGGCTGGCGCTGCGGGCGACTGGTCTGCGACAGGCGTTTCGAGGCGCGGTACGGTTGGGTTTCTACTCTGGTGACTCATGGGGGTCGAAGGCCGACCCCGTTGCTGATCCATCTGTTCGTTTGGCAGTTTCCGAGGTCCGCATCGATGACATTTCTCGCGACGATCCTTCTCTCGATCGTGGGCCTCATCAACGTAGTCGCGGGTTTCCTCGCCCTCTTTCCGGGACTGTTCGAGGTTGCATCTACGCAAGCCGGCGAATTGCACGCGGGCGGCAGTGTCTCGTTCCTCCAGCTCGCTGGCACCCCATACGGCGCCCTTGCTCTGGGCCTTCTTGGTGTGGGTTTCACTCAGGTTGGCACTGCTGGTTTGGGTCTGCCCCGATTCCGTAGACACTTTGGTTAGACCGTGAGACCCGGCTCCTCCGGATCTCTTCTTCGTTCAGTAATGAACGGGGGTTCGGGGGCGGAGCCCCCGAGTCTTCCGTTTCCGTTCTTGAGCTCGAATTCC
>JAAETT010000482.1 GCA_024228115.1 bacterium | reverse complement strand
GGATCTCCCGCCACTCTTCGCTCGACCGTCTCACCTTGCCGTTCGCTTGCACCCGCACGCCGCCTCCTTCTGGATTGTCATGCGGTGGGTCTACATCGTGACGGCGAGCCGGGGAAGAACGTCGATGTCTGACCGCTTACCGTGCGACGCCGACCAGATGGTTTTGGGGATCGCATGGGATATCCGCATTGTGCGGGAACCGGGAGCGCCCCGTGGGCCCGCACGTTGGATTGAACCCTACAACAGAGACGGGGTTGGCCATCATAGCTCACCGGATCGTTGGCGGACCGCGCAGGGCCGCGGCTTCACGGTGCCTTCGACGGTCGAGGCGAACACTCTGTTTGTTTGCAAGGATGGCGAAAGCGGCGCGATGTCGCGGATCAAGCGGTACGCCGTCGATCTGGTGAGCTATGCGGGCTAGCCCAGCTGGTCGGCGTAGTCTCGCATTCGGCGCTGGTTGATCTTGATGTAGTCGTCTTGAATCACCAAGGCTTGTTCCTCGGCTGTAAGGCGCAGGAAGAGGACCGCCAGGGCATCCTCGGGGCTCTTGCCGTAGGTCATCTTCTTCTTACCGTTGGTCATGGAGAAGATGTAGACGTAATGAGGATGCCGAAAGCTGCTCATATCAGAAACCCCAGAGGCATCATGATCTTGCGCGCTCGCTCTTCAGGGGTGAGGCCCTTCGCGATCTCGTCGTTGTACTCGCCGCGGATCAATCCGTCGTAGAATGTGTAGTCTATGCCTTTCACTTTGGGATCATATGGGTTCCGCTCGTAGTCGTCCGTCATCAGGTTCTTGCCCTCGGCGATCAGCTGATAGCCCAACAACGAGCCGGGAAACGGCGCGTAGTAGGCCACGGCGGCCCTTGTGCGTTTCATTCGCTTGACCATTCGTATGGTCTTGAAGGCGTCCTCAGGCGTCTCGCCCGGAATGGCGAGCATTGTATTGGCCCAGAAACTGACCGGCTTTTGACCTGCCCTCTCCTGGTCGTCCCCGATTCGGTTCACCAGGTCAATGACGAAGTGGTTCTCTTCCTCGGTCACCTGCTTGTTGAGGATTTTCAGCACAGGATCGCTACCGGACTCGAAGCCGATGGAGACGGTACTCCAGTTGGTCTCCTTGATGATGGTCTCAAAGAGCTCCGGCCACTCGCACACCGTATCGGCGCGCGCCGCCGCCCAGTAGGGCAGGCTCTTGCGGGTATTGATCTCGCGAGGGAAGCGCTCGGCCCAGTCCTCCAGCCACTTCTTCTGTTGGAAGAACATGGAGTCGTGGATGACGAAGGAGCCCAGGTGGTACTGCTTGTCGAGACTATTGAGCTCATCGATAACCGAGTCGATAGACCGTCGCCCCATGTTGGGGATGTAGGACGCCTCATTGCAGAAAGCGCACTGCCACGGACAGACGCGACTGGTGAGGAGCGATGCGACCGGTCGGGGGCCCCAGCCCGACCCCGCTTCGAGGGGCCAGTTGTACTTGAAGCCCAGGAAGTAACCCCTCGGCTTGGGCCAGAGCGTCCGGTCGATCACGGGCCAGTCGCGCATGGAAGCCGCGCCCTTTCCATCGATGACGCGCGGGAAGTTCTCCGGTTTGGAGGCCAGCTCTGTGATGACCGTCTCGCCCGGGCCAACACATATCTTGTCGAACTCCGGCGTGGCCTCCATCTCCTCACGTGCCACCAGTGTGTGCATGCCTCCGACGATCACCAAACCCTCTGGGTTGATTCGTTTGAACATGCGCGCCGCTTCTGCAGCCATCACGTAGCGGTAGCTCCGCACATTCATCAGGACTACCGCGTAGCCCTTCATGTCTTTCGCGAGATCCTCGGGGATGTCCCAGAACCGGTTGATTTTCTGAGAGTTTGAGAGCGGCGGCTCCTTCACCCTCCGTGTATTACGGAGGGGGTCACTACACCAAGAAGGAACCGCCACCATGACCAAGCATGCCAAGAAGTCCGATCATCTC
>JAAETT010000481.1 GCA_024228115.1 bacterium | reverse complement strand
GAATCCGAAGCCCGCACCTCGTACAAGAACTCCTGAACGGAACGAAATTCCTGGACGGACGAACCCTCAGCAACGATGATGAAGGAGTGCGGAAGAGCGCTGCCTGATCAGGTACTCATCCCCAACATTCGGGCATAACTCGAAAATTCGAATGGTCACGGTTACTCCTGTCCTTTCGCGTAACCCCGCACGCTTGTCCAGGCGGAGTCGAGTGCGGGAGTAGGTTGCTGGTAGCGCCGCTCCATTTGTCCCCTTGGTTCGATGAGGGACGCTGTGAGCGCTTCCAGACCTCGTGGCGCACGGAGCATGCTAATGAAAGCACGGCGCGCGCTCGACTTTCCGACGGTCGATCGAGGCGACATCTGGGGCTTTGGAGCCGATGAGCATGGCGGCTTCGACACCTCGCCGGAGTTTCGAGAGACAACACGCGAACCGAGTCCGTTTCCCGGGTGCGAGCCATGGGCTGCGCGTTGCTGCTCGACAAGCTCATGGTGTTGTATCTTCTGCGCCGACATTACACGATCTAGGTGAATCGCACGGGCGAAGAACAGGTTCCGCACCACGTCTGAAGAGGCCAGCCTTCGCAATGCGCGGCCTTGCCCGAGCCGTGAACGGCGCTCTTGAGCGAAGGACCTTTGTCTCAAATGGCGTACACGTGAATAGCAAGTGCCGGCTGGCTTCCTGTTCAAGGCCCCCGATGTCCCTCAGGGGCTGCGTTGCCTTCTTGCCGTTCCACCGAGCGACCCGCAAGTGCCCGAAACCTAAGGGAGCCCCGAGGGAAGCCAAGACACTGGGCGAGCACGTCAAGGCAAAGAGGCTCGAAGCCGGTCTCCATCAGGCCGACCTCGTGGCCTGACACCCAACTTAGGGTCGTTCGAAGTGAGAGGTTCTCCGGTTAACAGGGTGCTGAAATTTGGTGCCGGTTGGCGCCAGAAAGGCCGAAAGCGGGGGTTTCGATGGCGCTCTGTGCTTGGCTTCCGGTTTCCTCTGCCAAGGATCCCAAGATCGCTTGCTGAGTAGCAAGGGAGTCACGTCG
>JAAETT010000480.1 GCA_024228115.1 bacterium | reverse complement strand
GACACTACCTCGCGGCTCTCGATCGCGAACTCGACACCGATCCGACCGACACCGATTCGCCGTTCTGACGAGAAACCAGCACTCGCGCGCGACCACGGCTAGATGATCAGATTTCTACGGTTTCTCGTGATCGCCAACAACAGGTTCCCACCCATCGCTCGGCGAACGGGTTCTGCCAGGGACTGCGGTACGCCGTGCGTATGGGATCGATCCCCAGGTTCCGGATCGTGGCGGTGACCTCCGCAGAGAAGATCGAGTCGCGGTCGTAGAGCAGAAAGGGAAGGGCGGCGTCCGATGGGAAGGCCTCCCGGAGCTGCTGGACCACCCAAGATGCGGTGGGATTCGTCGTGACGTTGAAGTGAAGGACTCGTCTCCGGTCGTGGTCGAGGACGAACCAGACGTACAAGAGCTGGAAGCGTACGGTCGGGACGACCAAGAAGTCCATCGCCGCGATGGCATCCTTGTGATTCCGCAGGAACGTCAGCCAGTTCTGTGTCCGTACGGGATCCGGCGGCCGCTTCGGGAGGTTGCGCGAGACGGTCGCAAGGCTGACTTCGATGCCGAGCTTCGCGAGTTCGGCGTGGATCTTTCGGGCACCCCACGGGTTCTCAAGCGCCACGCGCCGGATGAGTTCTCGCACTTCCTTCGGAATGCGCGGCCGGCCGGGTCGTCGCCTGGAGCGGAACCGCCAGTAGAGGCGGAATCCCTTCCGGTGCCAGCGCGTGACCGTCCCAGGCTGGACGATGACCAATTCCTCCCTCCAGCGAGGCCAGAGCTGGCGCAGCAGGACCCAGAAAGCACGATCCAGGGACGTGAGCCTGGGTCGTCGCCCGGGCTGGGCCAGGACGGCGAGCTGTTGGCGGAGGGCAAGCTCGACGAGGGCCTGCTCACGCTGGCTACGGAAGCAGGCCCGAAGCGAGTGGAGCAGGGAGATCGAGAAAGAGAGCAGAATCATCACGACGGCGGCGAGCCTGCGTGATCCCGCGGTCAGACACAATGCTGTCGAGGCTCGCGGGCACTACGGTACGCTGGCGGGTCCGAGTCCCGGAAGATGGGGCACGGATCAGGTTGTGAGAACACACAGCCCTGCTAGAGCTGCACCACTAGGGGTTTGGCTACGTCGCCTTCTTTGATACGGGGATTCGCAATCGGCGTCACTTGACTTCGGGACCAGATGGTCTTCGCCAGATTGCCGATACCAACCACTAGCGCCATCACCAGACCGACTTGCTCGGCGGACAACTCCAGACCGAATCCTACAGCTAGCGCTACAGCCGCCTCTATGACCCCAATGCCGCTGTTGATCAGCGCGACGGGTTCGAGATTATCCATGGCGTACCTCCAATGTTGACATCAACGGGTGCGGTGCCACCTGAGCGCGCGCACCTAGGGCCGTCAGGCCGTGCGACACCTCAGCTCAACAGTCGGTGCCAGCCGGGGCCGGACCGAAGGAAGAGCGGCGAGATCTGTCCTGCTATCGGCTCCTAGCCGTCCTCCCTCTGTGGACTGGCACCTTGGACACTCGGGAGCGCGGCTGGCATTGCCCAGCGAAATGATCGGACCGGAGGCGGATTCCCTACGAAGCTGAACCGCTCCCGCCGGCCAAACCAGCGAACCTCAGTAGTCGTTCGGAAGCTCCAGCCCGTACGCTCGGCAGCGTCCGTGGAAGATGCGTTTGTACCAGCCAACGGCTTCGTAGAATCTATACCAGTTCGACTTCTCGAACTCCCCGACTCGCACGACCGCCCCATCAACAGTTCGGTGGTCAAATCGCTTCTTGTCATAGTTTGCGAACGCTTCGCTCAACCACAGATCGCTACTGTACTCCAAGCTCGCGGCGTCCTCCTCGTCAAAGAGGCCAAGCGTCTCGTCTTTGAGTACCCGGATCCAGTTCTTTTCTTTGCCTTTCTCGCTGAAACTCAAGGACAGAAGCGTTTCGAACAACGTCCGCCTGATGCCGTCGAACCTCGGCGCACCGTTTCCATCGAACATGAGTGCGTCCCGATGCGTTGGGTGCTTCTGCAAGAAGTCCTTGAGATGCACCGAGATCCGTTCAAATGCGTCTTTGAATCGCTGTCGATTGTCTATGCGGTCGGTGTGTGTATCTGAATGGTCCGCGAAGTCGTCGCGGTCCAACGCCGTGAACTTCTCAGTCGCGTCGTACTTGTAGGACCACGCCAGGTGACTCATGTCCGGATAGGCAAGCGCCTGAGCGTGACCGTAGGGAGGAATGGCCTGATCGACCTTCGCCAGTGCGCGGCGCCCAAGCAATCTAATGCCGTCCACGATACGTCTCGGGTGGAATCGTGGCTCGATCATCCTGGGTTGCACAATATCGTTGACTCGGCACACGATGCCCGCAAATCCCTGATGAGAGAACGAATCCGCGTAGGCGTGCAGCACGACCCCGAACCTCACGAGGTCATCATGGTTCAGCGCTTCACTCACGAGATCGCTGACGACCCGCCCTCCGGCCTGGCATCGGAACTTCCTCACAACGTTGTTCCCCTCGCAACCGGGCACGAAGTGGAACGCGCAGGTATTGTTAACCATCGCGCTGTAGTTCATTGTCTTGAACTTGAAGTACTGATGACACGTAGCCATGTTCAGGAGGTGTGTGTTCTGGGGATCCTCCCGAACTTGGTCACTCTTAACGCGAATAATTCATGAAGAAGTCGTGGTCTTGAATTGAAGAAGGCCCCAGTTGCGGTAGAAACGAGTTGCAACACGCGTTTCCCCTCAACAAGGGCCCCTTCATGAAGCCGGATTCTACCGCACAGGCTGTCATCT
>JAAETT010000479.1 GCA_024228115.1 bacterium | reverse complement strand
GACACTACCTCGCGGCTCTCGATCGCGAACTCGACACCGATCCGACCGACACCGATTCGCCGTTCTGACGAGAAACCAGCACTCGCGCGCGACCACGGCTAGATGATCAGATTTCTACGGTTTCTCGTGATCGCCAACAAGCACTCGGCTATCCTCCGAGCGCGTGGTACAGAGAGGGCTTCTTGGGAGACCATTTGCACCCGGAAGACCGCGAGGGTGCCATCGCCTTCTGCCAGGCCGCATCGGCCCGCGGCGAAGACCACCAACTCGACTACCGTATGCTGGACGCAAACGGTGGACCCGTCTGGATCCACGACATCGTTTCCGTCGTCAGCAGCGACGGGCAGCCAACGAGCCTCCGCGGCATCATGGTGGACATCACGGATCGCAAGGCGGCCGAGCAGGAGCGCCGCAAGCTCGATGCGCGCATGGTCGAAACCCAGAAACTCGAGAGCCTGGGGCTCGTGGCGGGTGGGGTCGCACACGATTTCAACAACTTGCTCACCGCCATTCTGGGCAACGCATCCCTCGTGCTAGCAGGCTGCGGAAGAACGCTGGTGGCGTAGCGGAAACCGGGAGCTCGAGGGGGTTTTCCCGGGAATTGACCGCGGAATCGGGGTTTCGCCGCCGGTGAGTGTCCGGCTCGTGACCCGCGCGGCGCTCCGTTCGGGCCG
>JAAETT010000478.1 GCA_024228115.1 bacterium | reverse complement strand
GACACTACCTCGCGGCTCTCGATCGCGAACTCGACACCGATCCGACCGACACCGATTCGCCGTTCTGACGAGAAACCAGCACTCGCGCGCGACCACGGCTAGATGATCAGATTTCTACGGTTTCTCGTGATCGCCAACAAGTATGGCTTTGACCTGCTGGACCAGGCCAAGAAAGAGCTTCAGTGGACGCTCGAATACGACGCGGCGAGACAGGCGGAAGTGAAGAGGGCTCTTGCGAAGTCGCACAAGAGACGTTCCAGACCTCATAGATTTCGCTGAGTTCGATTCCTCCGCCGCCAGCCAGTCGACGCAGTCGCGCGGTGAGTAACCCGCCGGCCAAGCTGCCGCGACCACGCTTTCAGCGAATCGTTCCGAGACACTTGTCCGGAAGCGACGGTGCAATAGGAAATCTACGGACGCGAAGTAGTCGGTTCTTGCCGCGCGGGCCCATGTTGTCGCGAAGTCTATGTTGATCCTATTCGTCTGCTCAGGCCTCCTCTGTGACGGCCTTTCTTAGGGAGCCTCAACCCAGCGCCTTCCAGCGCATCGAGTGCCTTGGAGGTGCCGCGCCAGCGGAGGAACCAAGAATCGACCTTGCGCCCCCTTTCCTCTTCCGCACTGGTACCACTACGACGCGAAAGGCCGGCCCACGAAAGACGGCACTGACCGGACAAGGAATTCATCTGAGCAACTTCGACGGACTTTCTCCGCCTATAAACGCCCCATCCCGTCCGCGGAACACCCTCACAGCGCTTCTGGGTGTTTGGGGGGCCTGTTTTGACCGACAAACGCTGAGGGTCTCTCAGGGGCCACTACGCGGGCCCGGCGCTGCTAGTTCCCCCTCAAGACCCTTCTCGTGTCACCGAAGATCGTTAGTCCCTTGATTCAATTGGAAATACCCCACAAAGAACCTCCCTTGCATCAGAATTCACAGGGCGAAATCAATGTTCACGCGCCTGCCCATAGATCCGGGATGGACCCCTTCCATATCTCGCGAAGCGTGCGGGTCTTCCGTTCCGCGTCTCCCGATTTTCTCCATCGGCAGCTCTCTCCTTGGTCCCGGTCCTGTTTCTTACACGTTGCACCCGTCACATACATCGTATTCTCACTCCCATTCGCTGTGCTGTAGCTTTCGCTAGTTCGACAAAGTTCTCCCTCTCGTGATGCTCTTAGCGGCTCACGAGGGGGAGTTTGTCATTCCCGGAACTGTCAAACTCTGAGCGCCTCCCCGGCAGAGCCGGGGCGACTCCCGATGGGCTAGAACTTCAGGCCGAGCGCCAGGCCGAAGGTGTCTATGTCCTCGAAATTCGGCGCGTCTTCGCCGTTCTTGTAGGTGAGTCCCAGGCTAACGTGATCGTCCAGCTCGAAGGTGAGACCCGCGGTCAGGAACTGATACGTCGAGTCGCCCCTCTCCAGCGGGAGATAGCGGAAGGTCTCCTCCGCGAAGAGCGAGACCTTCTTCATCCGCAGCGGCTTCTGCAGGAACGTCAATCGCACGTCTGCCCGCAAGCGCCCCAGGAGGCGGAGAATGCCGTCGTCCGTCTCGTTGGAGTCCCCGTCGGCGAAGCTGTAGCCGGCTTCCGTCCCGATCCAGGGCTCCCAGCGGAACGCCACGGGCAGCTCCTCGTCGTTCCAGCAGTAGACGTGGATGCAGGCCACATCCGGCCCGTCCGGCACAAACGTGCCCTGCAGCTCAAGCGTCGCCTTGCGCGTGTCAAAGTCCCGATCGGTCTCGTACTTGAGCATCGCGGACGTGTAGAAGGGCGCGTCCCAGCTGCTGAGCCAGCCGCCCTGGAGACGGAGGGCGTTTTCGCTCGCGGTGTCATCGCTTGAGATGTGGACATCGAGGGATGCGGACGGGCTGTGATTCGCCTTTTTTCCCTCGAAGAACTCGCCCCAGATGATCGCGACATCGGTCGAGTAGACCGTGCTCTGCCCAGCGCTCCGATTCAACGAGAAGGTGGCTGGTTTGCCGTCCTGTTTCTCGGTGGGGGAGCGGCGCATGTGGATACCGTTGGAGCGGAGCTCCCCGATCAGAGTGTCGGGCTCCTCGCCGCGCCGCTTGGCCTCCGCATCCTTCTTCTCCTTCGCCTGTCGGGCCAACTCCGTCTTCAACCAGGAAGCTACGACCGCCCCTTCCAGAGCCGTTTCAAGTACAAGCTCGGCTGCCGTCGGCGGCCCGGGCTTCTCCTCGGCGAGTGCGGCGTACGCTCGGGCAAGCCGTGATTCGGGGAGACGACCTCCATGAAATGCGGCGACCGCACCGAGGCGGCCCTGTACCTCGGACGGCGAGATTCCCGGCACCCGCTGCGCCAGCCAGGTCCTGAACTCGGCCGTGTCAGCATCCAGGCGCTTGACGTTCGCCATGGCCCAGCCTGCAAGCTGGCTTCTTCTGGCAGGGTCCGACTCGTACCGTGCGAGTGCCTTGGTTAGGCGCTCCTGGATCGAAGGCTGGAGCGCGCGCGCCGCGGTTCCCGTCCGCAGGGTCTCGACCTGTGCGCTGAAGATCACCTTCTTCACCGAATACATGGACCGGAGATCGGCTTGGGCCCTCTCGATCTCTTCTTCGGTGTAGGCCGCAGAGTTCTGTGCGACGAACAGTGCACACGAGATGAGGGCGGCAGCGGTTCGGCCATGGAAACTCATCGGTTGTCTTCGACCGCTTGCCAAGCGCCCTTTACGACATCACCCACCTTCTTGCAGGCGAGGAACTCGCCGGGATCGAACGTCTTCATGGTGCATCCCTTGCGGCGAACCCGCTGGCCGATGTTCCGATGGTCTTTTCGCAAGCGAACTTTCGTGGCCCCGAACGCCGTCATCTTCGTCTGGTCCGTCACGTTCTCCGGGTTCGTGTACTTGGACTCGAAGTAGCCGTGGACGAGACGCCGCACGTCTCGTTTCGCCGTCAGCTTGCACGCCATGGGGTGGACTCCCGCTGGCCGGCGATGGTAGTTCCGATCGCTCTTTGTTCAACCCCCTCGTTTGGGTCAGGCCACAAATAGGCTCCTGCAGCCCAACACAAGTTAGCTGGCCCAGACGAGTCGCCCGCGCCGCAGGCAACTCGTTCGTGTGGGTTGGCCTACAGCCCCCCTTCTGAAAGGATACTAGGGCGCAGGTAAGCATCCCCCGGCAGAGCCGGGGGGGGGGGGGGGGGGGGGGGGGACACCAAAAAAGAAAGGGGGGGGGGGGGGGGCACGCCACCCCAGGAAGGGGGGGGCGCGGACCCGCGCGCGGGCAGGCGGCCGGGCGTGGGGGCTGTGGGGGGCGGTGCG
>JAAETT010000477.1 GCA_024228115.1 bacterium | reverse complement strand
GACACTACCTCGCGGCTCTCGATCGCGAACTCGACACCGATCCGACCGACACCGATTCGCCGTTCTGACGAGAAACCAGCACTCGCGCGCGACCACGGCTAGATGATCAGATTTCTACGGTTTCTCGTGATCGCCAACACTTCTTCAACCACTTCCCCTCGAAGCAGGATGTGCTGCGAGAGATCGCCCGCGAATCCATGGGTGTGCTCCTGGGGCAGATCGAGGAAGCGCAGAAGCAGCCGGGTGATGCGATCGATCGCCTCCACTTCTTCTATCAGCATGCCGCGGATCAGGCCGAGCAAGCGGGCCCGATGCACCGGGAATTCCTGACCGAGATCCTTCACGTATCCCATGAAGCCGCGATGCCGGATGATGCCCGCCGCCTCCAGGGCGCCTTCCGGACGCTTCTCGAAGGTGGCGTTGCTCCCGAGGTCGTCGATGCCCATGGTCTCCAGGCGCTCACCGAACTGGTACTCGGTTCCTACTACGCGCTGATGTTCAACTGGGCACATCTCGAGAGCTATCCGCTCCGCGAACGGGCGATGGCTCAGGTGCGCTTGCTCGAGCGTGCCCTGCGTCCCCAAGGAAAGGAATGATCCATGGCTCATCGCGAAGCCGAACATGTAGAGCTTCCTGTTCCGAACGGGTGGTTTGCGGTCGCGTTCAGCCGCGACCTCCGCGTCGGAGACGTTCAGCCCCTCCACTACTTCGACCAGGACATGGTCCTGTTTCGTGGCCGCTCCGGCGAGGCCAAGGTGCTCGACGCGTATTGCCCGCACCTGGGCGCGCATCTGGGCTACGACGGGCGAGTGATGGGAGACACCGTTCGGTGTCCATTCCACGGCTGGCAATTCGATGGTGGCAGCGGCGAATGCACCCGCATCCCCTATTGCGATCGGATTCCGAAGAAGGCACGCGTGCGCCCGTGGGACGTGCTGGAGAAGAACGGGATGGTCTTCGTCTGGCATCACGTAGAGGGGAAACCGCCGGAGTGGGATTTTCCGGTCCAGCCCGAGATCGGCCATCCCGATTGGTCCGAGCCCCGAACCTTCGATCTCGAGGTTCCGGTGCATGTGCAGGACATGCACGAGAACAACAACGATCCGGTGCACTTCCAGTTCGTTCACGGCATCGCGGAGCCAATGGAATCGGAGATCGAGTACGCCGAGGACGGCCGCTTCTACCGGATCGTCAGCAAGCAAGAGCAGGTGACGCCCATGGGGACGTTCGAGATGTCGCTGGTTCGGGATTCATGGGGCATCGGACTCTCGGCCGTGAGCTCGGTCGGAATCCCGAATGCAGGCCTCCTGATGTACTCCTCGACGACACCCATCGATGCCCGGAACACGCATTCGCGTTGGCTCCTCACAGCGACCAACAACCTGGTGGATCTGGCTGGCGAGGAGTTCATGAATCGGATCACCGCAGGAGTTCGGGATGACCTGACGATCTGGACGCATAAGGTCCACCGTGCCAGGCCCGTCTTGTGTGAGGCCGACGACTACCTGGCGATGTTCCGGAAGTGGACGCGCCAATTCTATTCCCGGCCGGCATCTCCGCCGGCGGCGGGCTGAAGGAACTCCCCGATGGATCGCTATCTCGTCGTCTCGTCCGATTGCCACGCTGGGCTTCCGCCCGAGCAGTACCGGGCCTATCTCGACCCCCAGTACCGGGACGCTTTCGATCTCGCACTTCCCATCCAGATCAAGCTCACCACCGAGGCGTCCAAGAGGTTCCTGGTCGCCGATATCAACGAGGAATGGCGCAAGGGTCGGGAGGATCTCCTGACGGGTGCCTGGGATCATGAGCAGCGTTTGCGCGTGCTCGACGGTGATGGGGTCGCTGCCGAGGTGATCTTCCCCGATGGCATCACGGAGATGAACATGCCGCCGTTTGGCGCGGGGCTTTCGATGCCAACCGAGAACATTGCGCCCGAGCTCCAATGGGCCGGTGCTCGTTCACACAACCGATGGCTGGCAGAGCTATGCCAGATGGCACCGGAACGACACATCGGCGTCGCGATCGTCCCGGCCCTCTGGGATGTAGCCGAGGCTGTGCGCGAGGTCGAATGGGCCAAGGAGAATGGCCTTCAGGGCATCATGCTTCCCGTGCAATGGGGCAAGCTCTCGCCCTATCACCACCCGAAATACGATCCCTTGTGGGCAGCTTGCCAGGATCACGAGATGGTCATCCATTTCCACTCGGGCCCTGCACCCATAGAAGACTATTTCGGAAAGATGGACGCGCCGCCGGACGAGCGGGAAGACCTGCCCGGCGCGATGGGCATCTTCATCTCGGAGGTCGCCTTCTACCTGGTGCGTCCGTTGACCTTCATGATGTGGGGCGGTGTGTTCGAGCGCTTTCCGTGCTTGAAGGTCGTGTTGACCGAGGGGGCGTCGATCTGGGTCCCGGAATACCTGGAGCTCCTCGACCAGCGCTACTCGAACACCCACTACTCTGCGAAGCTGGGCGACTACCATAGTCATCTGAAGCTGAAGCCGAGCGAGTACTTCGCGCGCAACGTCGGGGTCGGAGCTTCGTGCATGCCGCGCCGGGAGGCCGAGCTCCGCCACGAGATCGGGGTCGAGCAGATCATGTGGGGAAGCGACTATCCCCATCCCGAAGGAAGCTGGCCGTTCACGCCAGACCAGATGCATGAAACCTTCCACGGCCTGCCCGAAGACGAGATCGCCGCAATGCTCGGCGGCAATGCCGTCCGCTTCTACGGTCTCGATGCCGAGAAGCTGGCCTCCCACGTCGCCCGCATCGGCCCCGAGAAAGCACGCTTCCGCTAGCCACGGGGCCACTGTGGTCGCTTCGCCTCTCGCGTGAGGTACGGCAGTCGCCGGGACTGAGCGCGCGCTTGGCTGCACCTCTACCTACCCATGTCTTGCGCCCGACCTGCACCTAGCCCCGGAGAAGTGGCTCCAGTTTCCAGCACGGCCGATCGCGGGGCGGGGGGCGGTCAGCGCGGAAATAGAGCGCAGGCATCTCCCCCGGTGAGCGTGCGCACGTTCGCTAGCGGCGAAGCCGCGTAAGCGAACCCGCGTCCAGGTGTTTCGCGGCTTTCCAGGCACCAGCCGAGCCATTCCGCGATGGCCGCCCCCCGCCCCGCGATCCGCCATGAGAAGCAGAGCGGCCTTCTAGCAGGCTGCGGAAGAACGCTGGTGGCGTAGCGGAAACCGGGAGCTCGAGGGGGTTTTCCCGGGAATTGAGCGCGGAATCGGGGTTTCGCCGCCGGTGGGTGTCCGGCTCGTGACCCGCGCGGCGCTCCGTTCGGGCCGATGATCTACGTCGGGCATAGCAAGTTCCTCATTCGCACGAGGTTGTAGGCGGCCTGAGTGAACGTGAACACCCAACCCACGCGGCCCCTGCCACGGTGTT